>JACQFP010000018.1 GCA_016200005.1 Verrucomicrobiota bacterium
GCGCCGTTGCGCCCGAAGAAGCCGTAGCAGCGGCCCGGCTTCACGACCAGGCTGAGTCCGTTCACAGCGTCGAGTTTTCCGTAGCTTCGTGTGAGGTTCTTGATTTCGATTACGGGTGATGTTGCGATCATAAAAAACCTTCAGTTGGATTTTTGAGTGTCGTTGACTCGTTTCTTCTCTTCGAGCGCATCGAGGCGTTCGCGGACCAGTTCGATAAACTCGCCGCGCGGCATTTGAAAGTGATGCGCTTGCACGACGGCCTGGTCGATCTCCTCGATCAAGAGCTTGCGGCGAACGTCCTTCTTGAGCGGGGAATTGTTCGCTTTGAGAAAACAACCTTTGCCCGGCAACGTTTCGATGACGCCCTGGCTCTCCAGCTCCGTGTAGGCTTTGGCGATGGTGTTCCGGTTCACGCGCAACTCTTCGGCGAGGGGACGGATGGCCGGCAGCGGCTCACCCGTTTGCAAGTGGCCGGAAGCCGCGGCCGCCCGAATCTGGTCCACGACTTGGAGATACACTGGCTTGCCGGACTTATAATTGATCTGCAGCAGCATGTCGTGTGTTATTGTCATAGGACAATAGGACAGTTGGAAAGTCGTGTCAACTGGTTTTTTTCATGACGTGTTTATCACCGCAACCCTAGTCAATAAAGCCCGTGTGAATTTCCAATGTCCGCCCGGCTGTTGAACGTCGCCGCGAATCCTCAAGCGCCGTAGGCGCGGCATATTTGTAGTCATTGTTTCGATGGGGACATGAAACGCTATAAATAGGTCGCGCCTACGGCGCTACAGTCCTTGCACAACGCTTCTAATTGGTTTGCATTCGCACCGGATGGCAAACAGCTTGTCGGTCGAAGCCCAACCTGCTTAGCTTTCCGCCATGATTCGCCATATTCTGTTTGCGTTGCTGCTCCCACGCCGACTGCGGAAAGGCAATGGCAAATTCCCATGATTTTAGCGGGTGACATCGGCGGCACGAAGGTGAATCTGGCCTTTTTTGAAGTCGCGGGGCAACAGGTCACGCAAACTGTCGCGGGCACGTACCCCAGCCGGCAACACGCCAGCCTCGAGGAAATTGTCCGCGAATTTCTTGCGACTCACAATCTCAAGGTGGATTACGCCTGTTTCGGCATCGCCGGGCCGGTGAAAAAGGGTCGCGCGCAGTTGACCAACCTGCCGTGGGTGGTTGATGTCCGTGTGCTGACGCACGAGTTGAGGCTAAAGCACGCGTGGTTGGTCAATGATCTGGAGGCGAACGCTTACGGCATCGCCGGACTTTCGCCGAAGGATTTCGTCACGTTGAACCAAGGCGATCCGGAAGCGAAAGGCAACGCGGCCATCATTTCCGCTGGCACAGGACTGGGTGAGGCCGGACTGTTCTGGGACGGGCATCGTCATCTTCCGCTGGCTTGCGAAGGTGGCCACAGCGACTTCGCGCCGCGCACTGATCTGGACGTGGAACTGTTTCGTCATCTGCGCGCGCAGTTCGGTCGCGTCAGTTGGGAGCGTGTCCTTTCTGGGCCAGGCGCGTTCAACATTTATAAATTCCTGCGCGACACCGGACGCGGTGAAGAACCGGCGTGGTTGACGGCGGAGCTTAAGAATGGCGATTCACCGTCCGTCATTACTCACGCCGGCCTCGAGGGTAAATGCGAACTGTGCGTTCAGGTCTTGGACTTGTTCGTGACTTACTACGGCACGGAAGCCAGCAACCTCGCGCTTAAAATCATGTCCATCGGCGGCCTGTATGTCGGTGGCGGCATCGCGCCCAAGATCATCAACAAACTGATGGACGGAAATTTTATGAAGGCATTCTGTGCCGCCGGACGGATGAGAGAGTTGATGGAAGCCATGCCGGTGCGCGTCATTTTGAATGACAAGACGGCCCTGATCGGCGCTGCCCGACTCGCGGCGGCGCAGGCGGGGTGGATTCGGTGAGATTGTTATGGAGCGTCGAACTACGATGTGGTGATCCGCCTCTGCGATCAAGGTATCAAGTCGAAAGAGGTAAGCTTCCAAGCCTCGCGTAATCCTTCCCGCACGTATAGCTTGCCATCGGCGAAGGCGGGATGGCTCCAGGTTTTGCCGCATACGTGCGTTCGGCCCAGTTCGGTGTATTTGGCCGGATCGCCTGCAATCAAAATCAGTTCACCAAGATCCGTTAACACCAGCAGATTCTTGCCGAGCACAATAATCGAGGAATAATTTTCACCGAAGCCACCGTGCAACCACAGGAGTTTTCCCGTAAGAGCGTCGGCACAGACGAAATCTTTTCGTGGGCCATGACTGTAAACGTAATTGCCGACGACCACCGGCGTGGCGATGTTGATCTTCAAATCTTCGTTCGCCCACTTCTCGACGGCCTTTATCTTGTCGCCTTCCTTGATGATTTTGAAACAGAGGAGTCCAAACGTGTGCGAATTGACCATGACCGTCTCGCCGAAGATGACAGGCGTGGCGACGTGGCGCTTGGCGTAAGTCTCCAAAGGCAATCGCCAGAGGAGTTTTCCGTTGTCGGCATTTACTCCGATGAGCGCCTCATCATCGAGCATGACGACGTGCTTCACCCCGGCAAGTGTCGCCACCATCAGTGAGGAAAAGGCGGCCTCGTCATTTTGGGATTTCCAAAGCATCGCCCCCGTTCGCTTGTTGTAACAAACAATCGTCGCCCCGTCGGTGCAGCCGACGGGAACATAAATCCGGTCGCCATCCACGACGCCCGAACCGTTGTTGCCGCGACGGCGGGCAGTGCCTTCCAACACTTTGCTGCCGACGAACACGATGCCGAAATCCTTCGTGAAACTTGTACCCCATAAGACTTTTCCATCGGCCAGATTCAGACAGCGGAACTCGCCTCTGCACGACTGCACATAGACGCGGTCGCCGTCCATGATCGGCGTGCTGCGCGGCCCGACGCCCCATTCATCGCCATACATGTCGCTAAACGGAACGCGCCAGAATTCCTTGCCGGTTTTGGCATCGATCAAATGAGCGACCTCCTGTCCTTCTTGTGCGTCGAGATAAACCAGCTTGCCGCTTTGAATCACCGGTGAAGAAAAGCCGCCGCCGATGTTCAATCGCCACAAAACTTTCGGCTCGCTCGCGAGCGTTGTCGGGACAGGAGTGCCGGCGGGAATATGTCCGTCGCGTTCCGGTCCGCGCCATTGTGGCCAGTCACTCGCCCGCGACGAAATGGGACAAACCAAAAGACACAACAGAAACGCGAGTGAAAAGCGACAAAAGAGATTCATGATTTGCATGGTTAACTAGGCGAATCTCGATACCAGCGCAACTGCATTCTTCCGCCGTAGAGGATCAGGACCGCAGGGCAACTATTTCCGACTCTGTTCCTGCTCCAAGGCGCGCACATAACTGACGATGCGCCGAATCAGACTGTTGTAATGCGAGTGGGCTGCGTCGCCGAGTCGTTCCGCGAGACGCGCGTAGAGTTCGTGTTCGTAGGGCTGCGGAAGAGTTTGGTCCGGTATTTCAATTCCCAGCCGTTTCAGTCGCGGGGCGGCGATGAGAACCAGCAGCGAGTGATCGGTGATCCGACCCTGCAAAAGATCGGCGAGACCTTGTTCGACAAGCGCTTCGCCCGGCAATGACAGTTCATGATTCGCTCGGTTCATGTTTCTCAGCTTTGGTCAAAAAGTCTTCCAGCTTGTTCCTGAATTGTGACGCGTTTGTTGCCGGATAGCCCAAGAGTCCTGGTTCAATCTGCTCACGACCGGTTCAGCGCGCTGAGCACGGCGCGCACGGAGGCAAGCTCGATGTTGGTGTCCACGCCCGCGCCCCAGCGGGTGCGACCGTCGCCGTGCTTGACTTGAATGTAAGCGATGGCGCTGGCTTCTTCGCCCGCGCTCAACGCGTGCTCGCTGTAATTCGCGATTTCAAAACGCGGCACGCCGACGTTACCGAAGCCGTGCACGAGTGCGGCCAACGGCCCGGCTGCATTTCCTTGGGCAGTTCGATGCCGAATTCACTTTCCAGCAAATACGCCACGCCTCCTTTTCCGGACTGGCTGTTGACGCGGATGACTTCGCGGTATTCGCGGCCAATGTCGTTTGGGTCAAGTGTGAGATAAGGCACGTCCCAGAATTCGCGCGCGCCGCTTTTCCATTCGTTCAGACCTTTGCGGATGGCGTCCTGATGCGAGCCGCTGAACGCGGTGAAGACCAGTTCGCCGGCATAAGGTTGGCGTGGCGGAATCGTCATGCCGGTGCAACGTTCATAGACCTCGATGATCGAGCCGAGATCGGTGAAATCCAGCTTCGGATCAATGCCGTGCATGTGGAGATTCAGCGCGACGGTGACGATGTCGAGGTTGCCGGTGCGTTCGCCGTTGCCAAAGAGCGTGCCCTCGACACGGTCCGCGCCGGCGAGCAAACCAAGCTCGGTCGCGGCGGTGCCGGTGCAACGGTCGTTGTGCGTGTGCAAACTGATGATGAGCGAATCGCGGTTCTTGATGTTACGGCAAATCCATTCGATCTGATCGGCATACACATTAGGCATTGCTACCTCGACTGTGTCCGGCAGATTCAAAATCATTTTCCGTTGCGGTGTCGGCTGCCACACGTCCATGACGGCTTCGGAAATCTCCTTGGCGAACTCCACCTCCGTGGCGCTGAAACTTTCCGGCGAATATTGAAGCACGACCTCGGTGCCCTTGAGCCTCGGCAAACGCGCCTTGATCAACTCCGCGCCCCGTACCGCGACCTGGACAATTTCCTTTTTCGACATCCCGAACACGACGCGGCGTTGGGCGGGCGAAGTCGAATTGTAAAGATGGATGATGGTTTTCTTTGCGCCCACGAGCGATTCGAACGTGCGCTCGATCAACTCCTCGCGCGCCTGCACGAGCACTTGAAGCCACACGTCGTCCGGCGCGCGGTGTTCCTCGATAAGCCGGCGGTTGAACGTGAACTCGGTGTTCGACGCGGACGGGAAGCCGACCTCGATTTCCCTGAAGCCGCATTTTACGAGCGTGTTGAACAGTTCGAGCTTCTGCGAAACATTCATCGGCACGGCGAGGGCCTGGTTCCCGTCGCGCAGATCGACGCTGCACCAGATGGGCGCGCGGGTGAGAGTGCGGTTCGGCCACTGGCGGTCAGGCAACGCCACCGGTGGAAACGAGCGATATTTTTTCGTCGGGTCTCTTAACATGGCTTTCTACTTTCTTCTTAATCTTACTCTTAATCTTTCCCTTGATTTTCATCTTGCTCTCAGTCCCGGCAACCGAGCGAGCAAGATTAAGAGGAAGATTAAGATTAAGTCCTGAAATACAAAAACCCCACTGCCGATTCGGCAGTGGGGTTCGGAAAATTCCTGTGAATGAAAATCAGAACCCGACTGCCGCGCGGCCCAGCAGCAGCGCGTTAAGTAGCAGCAGTCGAATGTTCAAATTGCGATTCACTGTGGCGAAAGTAGCAAGCAGGGCAGGGCGCGTCAACTGATTTTCTTTCTTCTTTTGGCTCGTGGGTTTTGCCTCACTCACGCCGGATCGACTTGGTGTCCCAGTTCGCGGTAGCGCTGCAGCTTGTAGATAAGCGCGCGTCGGCTGATGCCAAGGGCTTTCGCCGTCTCCGTGCGGTTGAAATTGCATTTGCGCAGCGCCTGGAAGATGGCCTGCCGTTCGATTTCCTCCAGATGTTGAGCATCGGCCACGTCAACCGCTGTGCCCGGCTGCACCGTGGCCCGCACTCGCGTGGGCAGGTGTTCGGGCAAAATGAGTTCGCCTCGGGAGAGCAGCGCGGCGCGCTCCATCGCGTTGCGCAATTCGCGCACGTTGCCCGGCCAGGCGTAGCGCGCCAGACAATCGGCCACCGCGGAGGAAAACCGCGCTTTGCCCTGGGTAAATTCCGCGATGAACGAATTCGCCAGCGGAACAATGTCTTCCGGCCGTTCGCGGAGCGCAGGCACGTTAAGCTCCACGACATTCAGCCGGTAGAAGAGGTCTTCGCGAAATCGGCCCGCCTTGACTTCCTCCTCCAGGTTGCGATTCGTGGCGGCCAAGATGCGGGCGTTGGTCTGCGTCTCGTTGTTCGAGCCGACGCGCTGAAAGCGTCCGTCTTGTGTCACGCGGAGCAGTTTCGCCTGGAGCGGCGGGGACATGTCCGCAATCTCGTCCAGGAAAATGCTGCCGCCGTTGGCCTGTTCAAAGCGGCCGATTCGTTGGGCGATGGCACTGGTGAATGCGCCTTTCTCGTGCCCAAAGAGTTCGGTCTCCAACAAGTTTTCGGGAATGGCCGCGCAGTTGACCTTCACCAGCGGGCCGGCGGCACGCGGACTCCACGTGTGAATGACATCCGCCAATACTTCCTTGCCCACGCCGCTCTCGCCAGTGATCAAGATGCGGCTCTCGGACGCGGCGACCAGCGACGCATCGCGAAACACCGCCTGCATCAGCGGACTTCGGGCGATCACATGAGCGGGCAATTGTTTGTCGGCAATGAATTTTAGCGGCGCAGATTCCGAGAGGCCGGTGGCCTGCTGAACCGAAGCCAGCAACTCATCGAGATCAATCGGTTTGGCCAGGTAATTGACCGCGCCATCGCGCATGGCGCCCACGGCTTCGCGGATGTCCGCATACGCCGTCACGAGCAGGACGGGCAGCACGGAATGCTCCTGCCGCGCGCGCCGCAATGTTTCCAATCCCGAAATGCCGGACATACGCACATCGGAAATCATCATGCTGATTTCTTCGGTGCGAAGAATCTCCAAGGCTTGTTCCCCGGAAGCAACGGGGACGGTCTCGAAGCCCTGGCCTCTCAGGAACGAATCGAGGAGACTGCGCTGACCCGCGTCGTCATCGACGATCAGGATTCGGGGCGATTTCGGACTGTTCTGGCGAGCATCGGACGGCATGACTGTGACCTTAGCATTTTTAGTCAATGGGCTTCAAGTGAGTTGGCCCCGTGCGTTGAACCTTGACGTCGTCCACATTGTGTACGACAATGACACCATGCCGACTACACTTCATTCGTGCCGGATCGAAAACGAGGTTGCGCCGTTGCTCGCACGCCAGGCCAAACGAAAAAAACTCAAGCTGGCCGCGTTGTCTTCTCTGTATCTCCGCGAAAAAGCTTTGGAGGAGGAGTTTCCGGGAATCGGCTTTCGGGACGGTATCGGAGGCCGAGAAGCCTGCGTGCTGGGTTCCCGGGTGGCGGTGTGGGAAGTGTCGGACGTTTATCGCGAGGCGAAGTCCGTCGCGAAAACCGCTGATCATTTTGGTTGGCCGGATTACCTCGTAAAGTGTGCCTTGGCTTTCGCGAAAGCTTATCCACATCACATCGCCGCGCAGCGGGAGGCGGAGGTGAGTGAGTGATCCGCCTTGTGGTTGATGGCCACCTCTCCCGGCATTTTGTGGCGGCGTGCGTTCGCCTTCAGCCGCAGTTTCCCGTTATCCACATCGCGGACTGGTTGGGCGGCAAGCACCGTATGTCCAAAGATCCCGTTCTGTTGCCGGTGTTGCGCGAGCACAACCTCATACTGGTCGGCTTTGATCGGCGCACCATGGCGATGCACGCGGGGGACTTGACCAAGGAAGGCGCGGGCCATGCCGGCGTGATCCTTTTTCGCCGCAGCGTGTCGCAGATGGATTACGGAAAGCAATCCCGCCTGCTGGTCGAGTTCTGGAACGAAGCCCAGCATTGGGATTGGAACGATTTAATCATTTACCTGCCAAGGAGTACAGAAGCGTCAAAGTAGCCGGTCACTGTTGGCATGTCCTCAACTCTATCAGGTCTAAGCGGCGAGTTTCAAGTGAGTGATGCGGAAGATCGCGCCGCACGGCTCGTTGGGCAGACATTCGATCTCCCAACCGTGCGCGAGCACGATTTGCTGGACGACCGCCAGTCCCAGCCCCGTGCCTTTCTCGTTGGTGGTGAAGTAAGGTTTGAAGATTTCGCTGCGCCGGTCGGGGGGAACGCCTGGACCGTTGTCGCGAATTTCAAGGAGCGCGTCCGAGGCATTGTTCTTGCGGGCGACGATCTCGATTTCTCCATTCGTGGCGACGGCCTGAATGGCGTTGAGCAGCAGATTGAACAGCGCCTGCCGGAGCAGTTGTTCATCCGCTTCGATAGTGAATTGATCCACCTTGACCTCCAACGAAATGTTTTTCTCATCGAAGTCGTGATTCAAGGTGCGGACCAATTCGCCGACAACTGAACTGAGCGTGAGAACGGAGCGGCGGACTTCGCGCGGTCGCGAGTAATTGATGAACTCATTCAACTGGGCCGTGACGCGATCAGTCTCGTCGATAATCTCGCGCGACTTGTTCCGAATCTCCGGCGAGACGTCGTCCTGCTTGGAAATCATTTGCGCAAGTCCACGGACGATGTTGAGCGGGTTGCGGGTTTCGTGGGCGAGGCCGGCCGCGGCGAGATTCAGTTCCTTGAGGTGGAGGTTCAATTCGCTGGCGCGCACAAGGCGGATTTGAAGGTCGGAGGACTTGCCCAGGTTGCGCCAGGCCAGGCCCGAGCCGACGACGGAGACCGTGGCGAGGACGGCGATGATCGAGCGCAGCCAGAGGTCCTGATGGAGGGTGGCGCGGACGGATTGCGTGGACATCACGATGAGGAAGCTATGGACGCCTTGTTTCTGGAGGACGGACTTGTATTCGTCTTCGCTCATCCAGAACGGACGGCCGAAGCGAGGTCGCCCATCGCCCGGCCCGCGCGATCTGGACCGGCCCGCTGTCGGCGGCGAATTAGAACCGGAAACCGGGGTGACTTCGCCAAGCTCATTGGTCCGCATCTCCGGTGGTGGCCGCGGCGGTCGATTGGTGGGAAAGTCCTGCCGGGACAAAATGATTGGAGGATTAGTGCCCTCGAGTTCGCGGGTCAAGTTCGTACCCAAGACTACTGGGTTCATCAGCGTCACGGTCTGATCTTCCCACAACTCAGCCGGCCGGACGACGGCTTTCTGTTGGACCTCGACGGGCGCGCCGGCGGAGGCAACCTTCTCGCCCGCCTCGTTGAGCAGCGCAACGCCATTCAATTCGCCGGGCCGGATCAATTCGGCGAGCGCGGATTCCAATCGCTCCTTGGAGATCACCCCGCCGAAGCGACGTTGGGAGCCTAGCACTATCTCAAGGGTCTTGGAGGTGTACATCGCGCTGTATCTCAACTTATCGCGTGCTGCCCTTTGCACGCGCGAGTGCTCGGCGACCTGCCAGCCCAGTACGAGAATCCAGGCGGCCAGCAACAATCCGTAAACCAGAAAACTTCGGCGGGTGATTTCCATGCTTGGGCGGCTTGGCGAATTCTCAGATTATTTGGAATCGTCTTTGTCGGGCTTCTTCTCCGGCACCTTGTCGAGAAACCGATCCAGTTCCTGCTCGGAATACGATTTCGGCGTTAACATGTGGTTCTTTTCCTTGTCAGACAAGGCAGCCAGTTGGGACGGCGCCTGAATGACGTGCGGCGTCAAAAAAATGAGTAACTCGGTCTTTGACCCACTCCTGGTTTTTCGCTTGAACAGATTTCCCAGCCACGGAATGTCGCCGAGAAAAGGAATCTTGCTCTCGCCGGAGGATTTTGATTTTTGCATCAGGCCGCCGATGACGACGGTCTGGCCGTCGGGGGTCAGCACGACTGTATCCGCGGAGCGCGTGTCGATCACCGGGGCATTGACGCCCGTGGTAATCGGAATGGTAAGACTCGGATCGATTGACGAAGTAGAGGGCTGGACAATCATCTGCACCATGCCATCGCTGGTGATGTAAGGTGTCACTTTCAAAATGATCCCCACGTCCGTGTAAGTAACAGAGTTGACCTGATTGCCAAACGTGGTGAAATTGACGGCGCTAATCAAGGGGACCCGTTGGCCCACGAGAATGGTCGCCGGCTGATTGTTCCGGGCCAGCACCGACGGACGCGATAACAACTCCGCTTTGCCGGCCGTGGCAATAGCGCGCAACGTTGCTTGAAAGTCGGTGCCGAGGATTTGGTAGAGTCCCGCGCCGGGGGGCACCGGCGCAAAATTTCCAATTTGCTGACCGAACGCGTTCAAGTTGGTTGTTGGAAAGGCGGTGCCCAGCGGCGAAGCGCCGAACCCATTAGCGGCTACGACGTTGAGCGGATTGTTCGTGCTGCCCACCTGCTTCCCAAATGCGCCTTCAATCCCGATGTCCAATGAGTCGTTATGTGTGACTTCCATGAACACGACCTTGATGAGCACCTGCGGCTGGGGACGGTCAAGGTTGGTGACGACCTCCGAGATGTAGCGGGTGGTGTCCTCGTCGGCGATGATGGTGATGTTGTGTGTGTCCGGATCGTAGGAGATGGTGGCATTGCCCACGGCGCCGCTGGGGTTGTATTGTTGTTGGATGGAGCTGGTGCTGGTGGCGGGGCGGCCGCCGAAGCCTTGCTGCGCCTGAAGTTCCGCCGCCGAGCACAAACAGAATCCGAGAAGTAGCGCCGAGTATTGTTTCGACGTCAAAAGTTGAGTGTTCATGGTTGCCTTTTCGTTGGGGGTTTATCTGCCGCGCGTGTTATTGAATCCGGAGGTGCCGATCCCGGTGCCAGTGGCCGTGTTGTTTTGATTCTGCTGAATGCGAGTCTGGAAGGGACTGGTCTGGGTCGAGGAATTGCGATTGCGCGTCGTGGTGCTCTGGAACATGTCCTGCAAGACCTGCTGCACCTGTTGCGGATCGGCGTTGTCGAGATGGATGACGCTCACCTTCGACACCTTTGGAGATTCGTGATCGAGTTGCTCAACCATCGTCTCGATCTGCCCCATCAAGTCTCTGGCGGCGGTGACCACGACGGATGACGTGCGCGCATCCGCTACTGCCACGACGCGCTGCCGCTTCTTAAGCCGATCCGCCTGACCACCGGCACCCGCACCACCGCTGGCAGCCGCAATTCGCGCCAAGAATGCCCCGGGGCCACCGCCGCCAGGGCCGCCACCGCCCCGGCCTCCACCACCGCCGCCGAATCGGAATGGGCTTTGTGCGCCGCCAGTATTGCCTTGATCAGAAAACAGCCCGGTCAGGAGATTGGCCATTTCCGTCGGGTCATGGTGTTTCAACGGAAAAACGCGCACCTGGGTCTCGTCCTCCGCGCTGGAGTCAATCGCTTTGATCACTTCCGCCACGCGGTGAATGTTCGCGCGCGTGTCGGTGATCACAATGGAATTACCGGACTCGTTGGCCGTCATCGTCGTCAGCGTGGAGACCAAAGGCTGCAGGTCTTTGATCAATTGCGCGGCTTCGACATAGCGAACGGGGATGATCTGCGTGACGATCTCATCCGTCCTGGGAATGGTCTCCGGATCGCCGCCGCTCACCACGGGAATGCCTTTCGTCTTCGCCTCGTCCTTGTTCACGATGGTGAGCGTCCGGTCGTTGCGAATGGCCGCGTAGCCGTTCTTGTTCAGGACCGAATTGAGCACGTTGACCGCCTCGTCCTTGCTCAATGGTTGATTGCTCCAGACATCCACTTTTCCTTTCACTTGCGTGTCCAGCACGATGATGAAACCGGCCGCTTCGCTCAGATAGTTCAAGACCGTCTCCAACGGCGCGCCGCGGAAGTTCAGCCTTAACCCGCCCTCTGCATTGGTGTCGTTCGACGGAGCAGTGGCCGCGGGCGCAGGTTCTGCCGTTTGTGTCGGCGGGGAAGTTGGCAGCGCGGGATTGGCCGCGTCTGGCACAGCAGTTGCCGCTGGCGCGGCGGATTTGTCTTTGGCGGTTGCGTCGGTCGCAGGTTCTGCCGCCATGATGGAGATGCCTGTGGAAAGACCCGCAAGCAAGATGAGTAATTGAATAGTTTTCATCGATTTAACTCCTGTTCGCGTCGCTGCCTCAATTTGGTTAGTATGTCGTCTTCACTGCCACCCGATGCGGTTTGAGGTTCTGCATTGGTGACAATGGTTTCGGATTGTCCATCAATTACTACTATCGTTGGTTCCGCGGCGGTGGCAACCGCAGGCTGCCCTGCGCCGGCGGTGGCGGTTGGTAAAGCTGGACGCGCGACGTTTGTCTGGCTTGGAGCGGCTGCAGGTGTCTCAGTGCGGGCGCTGAGCAGCCACCCGCCTTCTTCCTCGCGGCGCATCTGCATGCCTACGGGCAGGTCGATCTCATTCGTCCCGGATGCGAGCCTGACGTGATTCGGCGTAATGTCCTCAACCTTGTAACCCGCGATGGTGTCGGCTCGTTTGAGGACCTTCCGGTATTCGGAGCTGGTGCCGTCGAAAAAAGCGAACAGACCTTTTTCATAACTCATGGTGCCGACCAGCGCGAAGGACTCCGCCCGGACTTCCGGTCGCGTTTCTCTCCTGACAATTCCCGGCGATCGTGAAGTGCGGTTCGGATTAAAAATATTCCGGTCAGTGATGAGCTTGAAAGATTCGTAGTTCAATCGCGCGGGCGCGTTCGTTTGCTGGGCGGTGGCGAGCGGACCAGCAACCAGCAGGAGCGCGAGGAGCCACGCACGCTGGAGTTCACGCTTTAGCGTGCTTCCGAACAAGCTGAAGCTTGGACTCCAACCAAGTTTTCGCGTCACGTTCATTGTTTTTGTTCCGGCGGGTTGAGGACCAGTCCGCTGATTTGGAGGCCTAGTGAGATCTGTTGACCGTCTTTGTCGCGCGCGGTGATTTCCACCGAGTCCAGCTTCAAGGCCATGGCATCCTTTTCGATGTCGTAAAGAAAGCGGCTCACTGTCGCGAGATTGCCGGACGCTTCCACGCGACAGTCGAGCGTCATGAAGTCATCGGCGTTGCGTTTCCACTGCGGCGAGATGGAAGTGACGCTGACACGGCTCTCCTGCGCCCAGGTGTCGAAGGCCTTGAGGACCTGTTGCTCGGCCAAGGAAGTGTTGTTCGGGAGCGTGTTGGTCCGCATCTGTTCCCAACGGCTGTGGAGACTGACGTCACGATTAAGGATTAATTTCCTTCCTTCCTCCACCTGTTTGCGCAGGGTCACAATCTGTTCGGCGCGCGCCTTCCAAAGGCGCGTCAGCGGCGCCCGGATCACTTTGTCGCCTGCGAAAAGCGCGACGGCGGCAATCGCAACGAGGGCGAGCATTTGCTCGCGGTTCTTAATTTGCATGGCGTCCTCCCTCGACCCAGTGGAAATCGAAAGTGAATTGCACCGGCGCCCGGCCCTGGATCCGGTCCACCTTGAGATCGGCAACTTCGCCTGTGGCGCGTAGGTGTTCCAGCGTTTTGAGCAGCGCCTGGTTGTTGCCCGCAACGCCCGAGCAGGTGACGGTATTCGGGTCGCGGATTTCCACCGTCTTGGCAGACACGACGCCGTCTTCGGGAAACGCGGACGTGAGTTGTCTCAGAATCGTCATGCTGCGCAGCGACTCATCGAACCACGGACGGAACTTGTGGATTTGTTGTTGGATGGACTCCAGTTCGTGTACCTTGGCCTGCATCCTGGACCATTGCGACCGCAACCGCCAGAGTTGCACCTGTTGGAACGAAAACAAGCTCGCGATGATAAACAACACCGCGGCCGCCACCGCACCCACGGTGCGAAGTTTCCCGGAGGAATAACGCGCGGTGACCTGCTGCCAGGCTGTGACCCTGGGCGGCAAAAATTCGAAGGGCGTCTTCCGACCGGCCAACCGCGCCGCGGCCAGACTGAACGCGGGTGAGACGGTTGCGTCCGGCGGCAGTTGAACGCCGAACTCGCGCGCGGCATAACTGGAAACCACCGCCACCTCCAGATCCATCGCCTCCAATCGCAGTTCAATTTCGTCGGCCAGTTGCTGGGCCAGGTCGCGCGGGCCAAAGATGCGCACGCGGCGCACGGTGTCGCGCATTTCCGCCGGCAACTGTCCCAAGGTGATCCGCGCCTCGCGCGCAACGAGGTCCGCGTACAGGCGGCGTTGGCCGCCTTCGATTTCGAGAGCGCCTTCGAGTGCCCGCAGCGCCGCCACACCACCGCCACAGGTTACCTGCAAACCGACGTGGCTCTCACCGATCACGAGCGCCAAGATGCCGTTCGAGGCTTCAACTTCCGCCGGTTGCAAAGCTGTGAGGCCAAGGGAAAAGCTCACCGGCTTCAACTGCGCCGCCCGCAGTACCCGCTCGAGCAACGCGACGTGGTTTCGTGGGATTCCCACCAACGTTGCGTGTCGTTCGCCCGAAGCCGATTGGCAGTGCGAGGTGGCGAGTAGCAACGTCGCGACATCGCACGGAAATCCGCGTTCCGCTTCGATCTGCAAAAAGCTGGCGATGTCCGCTTCCGGCAATTCCGGCAGTTTGGTGTGCGCCGTGAGCGCCCACTTCAATGGCAGGCCCACAATACAATGGCGTTCGCGCACCTCTGCCGCGTCGAGGTGATTGCGAATTTCGCGCCCGACCAGTTCCGGCTCGTTGGTCAGTGGATCGAGTGAGAGCGTCGTCGAAAACGACTGCTGCAGTTGCAATGAACCGTTGGTCCGGCGCAGCACAACGCCATCGAGCCGGCTGCCGTCGAGCCCAAGTCCCAACAGGCCGGAAGGATTCGGGCGTTTCAGCAAATTGAATTTAGTCAGATCAATCATTGCGTTGCCTTGGCCAGCCAGGTCTGGCGGACCTCTTTGCCGAGCGCCCAGCCGAGATGGCTGAGGTCCTGGCGATAAATAATTTTCGGCGTGCCATCGCTTGTGTCGAACACGAAGCGCGTCCGACGATAACCGCGTCCGTACGGCCCGAGGGCCGCCACGTCGGCGGTGAATTGGTAGCTTTGTGTGGTGATGTAATCGCCGGCTTCAAGCGCCGTGAGAGTGGTGGCGTTGTTCTGGCCCAGTGCGTCCACGACCCAGGCGATCGAGGTCAGCTTGTCGGGGTTCACCTGGCGATAGGTCACGAGTTGTTGCGCCAGGTCGAGGGTGAAACCCGGCAGGCAAGCGAGCACGGCGGCGCGCGCGGTGTTCACGTTGATCCGGCCTTCAATGTAGTTCGTCTCGGCGCTCACGGTGATGGCGTTGGCGACCAGCGCAAACTCTTCCGGCTTCATTCGGCTCATGCGATAGAACTGGAGAGGGCTGGTGAATGTCGCCCTTGGCACCTGCGGTGGACGGCCGCCGCCCTGACCACCGCCGGGTGGCGGCGGCGGACCGCCGCTGACGAGACCAAGTTGTGTGAGGATCTGGCTGGCCCGCCCGGCACCGAAGGTGGCTTGCAACAGCGAAGCCAGCGGCCCGGTGGTGCCGGTGACCACGCGGATGTCGATGCGCGGCACACCGTTGCTGTAGGTGGCCGGCTCCCGGCTGTAAACGGTGACGTAATCGAGCAGGCCGCAGTCCGGGAGGCCGTTGTGGTTGTCGTCGTTTTCGTTCGGGTCCAGGACCCCATTGCGGTTCACGTCTTCGCCGACAAGCGTTGCCATGTCCGCGCCGAGCACCAGGCGCAACTCGTCCACGGTTTCAAAGGGAGAACTCTTGCATTGATAAGCCGGATGGAGCATGGCGTAGTAAGTCTGGGACGGGCCGGTGCCGTTGGTGTCGCGCCAGTCAATGATCGCCGACGCCAGGTCGAGGTTGATCTGTGGCATGGCTTCGAGCGCGGTGATGAGCATGTTGCTGGTGACGGTGTTCAGGTTCAGCTTCGAGGCCTCATCCACCAAGCCGTAGAAAAGGTCGCCGGCGTTGACCGGATTATTGGTGTCACGCCCGATTAACCAGAAATGCGCGTCACCTACCGGCACCGCGGCATGCGCGTACAAGGTCACGTCCGGCACCAGGCCGTTGGTTCCCCAATTCGACAGGACGTAACGCACGTAGCGGGCGGCGCCCGCGATGGCCTGGTCGGCCACTTCGCCCGACACGCGGTTGTCCGAAGCGCGCAGTTCAAGACTCATCGAATTCGCAAAATAGAGCGTGATGGCGACCAAGCCGAAGGCAATCCAGAGAACGATGACGAGCACGGAACCGCGCTGGTGGTGCGGCGAGGCGCAATCGTAACTGTGCACTTCCGCGACGCGGTGGAGTTCACGCTTCAGCGTGCTGCGGGACAAGCTAAAGCTTGAACTCCAGCTACGGTTTATTGGCAGGTCAAGCTTCATTGCACAGCTCCGGTGGTTTGATTGGTGCGCGGTTGGGATTCGAGGGGCACGAGCATTTCAAGCGGTTGGCGGTTGCGGTTGTTGCCGGTGTTGTTGGCGGCCAGGAGAATGCGAACGCGAACGGCCTGCGGCAAACCGGAATCTCCCATGCTCGTGTCCCACGAATCGCGCCAGTCCGTACCGTTGTAGCAGGCAAACTCCAGGCTCTCCACGTCGCCCAACAGCCGCTGCTCGACGGGTTCCTCCATGGCGGTGGCCAGCAAATTGCGCGTGACGCCGCGAATCAAGTCTTTGCCCGGTGACGCCGTCCGGTTCGCCGGGTCTCTCAATTGGTAAAAGACTCTTTGGACGTCACCCCAAGGCGCGTCGTCGTTGATGACTCCGGTGGCGGTATAGAATTCCAGTCCACCGTTCTGAGTCATGCCGAAACCATTGGCCGCATCGCCGCTCTTAAAATCGCCGATCAGGTCACCGTTGGTCCCCGGCGGCAGCGCGCCCTGCAGGTCCCGGCGCAAAAGCGTCAGCGCTTGCTCCAGGGGCAGGGAGGCATCGAGCGAGCGGGAGGTGGTCATGCGCAAGTGCAGCGCGCCGAAAAAGACGGTGTTGATTGCCGCAAGCACGACAGCAGAAATGGCTACCGCCAACAGAACTTCAATCAGTGTGAAAGCAGGGGAGACAATTGCCTTGTAACCGCCGACACGAGCAGGCGGACTCGAAGCTACACTTTCGCCGTCCGCCTCCTCACGTCGACGGCTACGCTGTCTGAGCAGTTTCAGGTTCAGTTTCATCATGGCGAACTCACCAGTGTGCTCATGCGAACGGAACAGTCCTTGTCCTGGGCGGCAAAGGCCACTTCGATCGACAGCAGTTGCATCGTGTCCTGACTCCAAGGCTCGTTGCGCAACGTCCAGCGGAATTGACGACCGCCTTCTTCCACCGTGCCGGTTTGGACTGACGTGTTCCAATTTGTCGTCACGATGTTTTCGTTCAAGATGCGCTCGGCGATCCGCGCGGCGGCGCCTTTGCGCTCGGCGACTTCGCCGGCCAGGCTCGCGACCCGCAGCCCTTGAACGGCCACGGGAATGACAATGGCCATGAACAAAAGCGCTGCCAGCACCTCGGCGAGCGTGAACCCACTCGCAGCCACCGACGCGAGGAGGTGGTTCATCGGCTTGAATTTGCGACGCAACTCCGCCTCCTCACGTCGGCGGCTACAAGGACTGATTAGGCGCTTGCCGCTTGTGCTACTGGTTGATCTGGTTGCGAATTTCATAGTTCAAGCCATTGGTGGATCGCGTCAGCCAAAGCGTCGTGCCGTCGCGGTCGAACAGGCCCACCGCCCGCAGGCTGTTCCCATCCACGAATCCGTCCGGCAGAAAATGAATGGCCGGCAGATTGCCGTGCTTCCCGCTGGACGCAGTGATGTCGGGAAGCGAGCGGCTTGTGTTCGCGGCGGTGATTTTGTTGGAGCTGTTGGTATTGAGGACCTCAATGCGCACATCTCTGTCGAGTGTGAAATCCACGGCTTTGGTGTCTTCTTCTGTGTAGCTCGATTCCTCTTCGAGGCCATAGGTCCGTTGTGGCGCATCAATCCAGAGTGTCATCGGCACGCCTTCCGACACCGCGCGACTCTGGCCCTGCCGCGTGAGCGACAACAGCCGGCGCGCTTCGGAATCCAGCGAACGCCCGCGAAAGAAATTACCAAGCGGCGGAACGGCGATGGCCACAACGATGATGAGCAGCGCCATGACCGCAATCAATTCGATGAGCGTGAACGCGTGTTGGCGTCGCATCTCATCGCTTGGTTTCCCAGTTTGTAATGTCATCTTCATCTCCTGCCCGGCCATCCAATCCCACCGACATCACGTCGTAGGAACTGGGGTTGTGTTTGCCGGGACACTCGTAAAGGTAATCGCGGCCCCACGGGTCTGGCGGGATCTTGTCGAGATAGGGCCCGTGCCAGTTTTGCGCGTCTTGGGGCTTTTGCACCAGGTCCAGTAGCCCGTTCTTGCCCTTGGGGTAATAACCGTTGTCCACCTCGAACGCGTCAAGCGCCGTCTTGAACGCGGAGATTTGCGTCTGGGCTGCCGTGACGCGCGCCTGTTCACCACGACCCGCAATTTTGGGATAAACAATGGCCGCCAGCGTAGCGAGGATCACAAGCACTAGGAGCATTTCAACCAACGTAAACGCCCGCGACCGATGTCGAGTGGTTTTATTCTTGAGGTAGTGGTTGCATTTCATAGTTCGATCAGATGGTGGATTTATTTAATGTGCTCTTGCATGGTGAAAATGGGGAGGACCATGCCGATGAAAATCGTTCCGATAAAACCGGCGATGAAAAAGAGCATCAGCGGTTCGGCGAATGCGACGGCGGTTTTCAATTCACGGTCGAGATCGCCCTCCGTGACGTTTGCGATGCGGACCAATTCGGCGTCGAGCTTGCCGCTCTCTTCCGCGACGGAAATCATTTCCAGCACCGAGCCGGGGAACAGCCCGCGGCAGTCGGCGAGGCTCGCGCCGAGCTGGCCGCCTTCCTGCACGCGCTCGATGGATTGCGAAACCGCGTCCACCAGAATCTGGTTGCCGATGGATTTGCGCGCGACGTTCAGCGCTTGCACGAGGGGCACACCGGCACCAAGCAGGGTGCCGAGCATTCGGCAAAACCGGGCCATGGCAAAATGCGCGACCAGCGTCCCGACGATGGGCGCGCGCAGAATCAACCCTTCCCACGTCCGCCGACCTTTTTCTGACATGAACCAGCTCCGGATGAGCAGGATCATGATGGCGATGCCTACCGCCACGAGCAGTCCATAAGACCGCACGGCGTGACTGACTTGGACGATCATCTGGGTCAGCAACGGCAACGCAGCGCCGAAGTTGGAGAAGATGCTCTGAAATTTCGGAATGAAAAACGTGAGCAGGAACACCACGACGCCCAGCGCGAGCACCAGCAGGATGGTCGGGTAAAGCATCGCGGTCATGACTTTCGAGCGCAGTTCCTTCTCGCGCGATTGGAAGTCGGCGATCTGCGCGAGCACCAGATCGAGAAAACCACCCGTCTCGCCTGCCTGCACCATCGCCACATAAACGCGTGGAAACGTATCCGGCGATTTGGCCATCGCGTCGGCGAGCGACATCCCATCGACGACCAGATCGTGAATTTCCTTCCACTTCGCTTTGGCGGCTGGAGTGGACGCTTCCTTGTAAAGAATCACGAGCGCGCGGCTTAACGGGACTCCCGCAGCCAGCAAACTGGAGAGCAAACGCGTGAAGTTCTCCAGCGCCCGCGCGGAAATTTTCTCCGACTTGAGACGAAACGAAAAAGAACCCAACGACGATGGCAAGCTGGAATTGTTTTCAGTGGCAGCGCTTGTTCTTTCCAAGAGATTGATGGGACGCAAGCCAAGCCCTTCCATCTGCCGGAAGGCTTCCTGCCGGCCCGCCGCTTCGAGCTGGCCTTCCGCGACCGCGCCGTCGAGTTGCAGCGCTTTATATTGAAAAAGAGGCATGAGGATTCTTGGCGGGTCTGGCGCCGCTGGTTTCGGTTTCCGACTGCGCAAAGTTCAGCGCCTGATCTTTTGTCACGCGCAAAACTTCCTCGGGCGTCGTGATGCCGGCGCGGACGAGCCGCCAGCCGTCTTCACTCAAGGTGCGCAGTCCATTCCGGCGAGCGACATCGGCGATTTCGCCGGCGGAACAATTCTTCAGCACCATCTGGCGAAGATCGTTGTCGATGTCCATCCATTCGAAGATCGCATGGCGACCGTGATAGCCGGTGTTCCGGCATTCGCGACAGCCGACTGCTCGGAAGATGGGTGTTTCGTCCGTGATGCCGATCTGCGCTTTGATCGCTTGCGTGGTCGGCGACATGTCCGGCTGCTTGCAATGCTTGCAGAGCACGCGCACGAGGCGTTGGGCGAGCACCGCTTCGAGTGACGACGCGACGAGATATGGTTCGACGCCCATGTCCACGAGCCGTGTAACAGCGCCGGGTGCGTCGTTGGTGTGCAGCGTGGAAAAAACCAAGTGGCCGGTGAGTGACGCCTGCACGGCAATCTGCGCCGTCTCTTTGTCACGGATTTCGCCGACGAGAATCACGTCCGGGTCATGACGCAAAATTGAGCGCAGACCGCGGGCAAAGGTCATCCCGGATTTTTCGGAAACCTGAATTTGATTGATCCCGCGCAGTTGATACTCAATCGGGTCTTCGATGGTGATGATCTTGCGGATGGCGTCGTTGATTTCGTTCAACGCGGTGTAGAGCGTCGTGGTCTTGCCACTGCCGGTCGGGCCGGTGACGAGGATGATGCCGTGCGGCAGACCCAGCACGCGGCGGAACGATTTCAATTCGCGTTGGTCGAGACCAAGTTCCTCCATGCCGAGCAACGTGGCGTTCTGTCGCAGCAAACGCAGCACGACGGCCTCGCCATGCAACATTGGAATCACGGAAACGCGAATGTCCACCTCGTTGGCATCGAGGCGAATCTTGATGCGGCCATCTTGGGGCAGCCGTTTTTCGGCGATGTTGAGATGACTGAGAATCTTGATCCGTGAAACAATGGCGGGTTGAAAGCGTTTGATCTGGGCGGGAACGGGAATTTCCTGCAACACACCGTCCACGCGATAACGGATTTGAAATTCATCCTCGAAGGGTTCGAGATGGATGTCGGAAGCGCGCAGGTCAATTGCGTCGCGGAGAACCTGATTCACGAACCGGATGATGGACGCATCTTCAGCGTCGGCGTCGATGTTGGTGTCTTCGCCCGCTGTGTCGTCAACAACTTGAAACGAGGTTTCCTCTCCGAGCGTGTCAATCGTGTCCGCGCCCACGCCGAGGCGCTTCTTCATCTCGCGTTGGATGGCTTCCCTGGAAGCAAGGATAGGCCGAAGGTGCAGACCCGTCATCGTTTTGAGGGCATCCAATCCTTGCGTCGCGAAGAGTCGGCTGGTGGCGACTTCAACCGTCCCGTTGACTCGTTTCAGGGGAAGCAATTCTTCTTTCAGGAGAATCCGTGCCGGAAACAAGGAGAGGAGTTCGCGGTCCGGTTCGACATCCTCAAGTGTGGTGTAAGCGAGATCATATTCCTTGGCCAGCCAGCGAAGAACGTCCTCCTCGGTTTGAAAAGTTGTCGTCCCGGGCAGGTTTTGTCGGGCCAAAGCCTCCGCATCAATGGACGACAGTTGCTTGGTCGCGGTCATGCGATCAAGCAACTGCTTCAACGTTGACTCGTGAGTCTTGGCCTCGCTCATAGTCTGCCACGCCAGCTTCCCTTCCGGCGAACGCTGCGGTGGTGAATTACAACAACCCGTTGAGAGTCGCGATGGCTTCCTGGCGGGGGGTCAAAACTTTGCGAAGTTCGGCCTGCGCGCTTTCCAGTTCGGCCTGCTTCGCTTTCCGTGATGCGACGTATTTCGCGAGCGCGGCTTTCATTTCTGCACTGGAAGCTTTTCCATCGATGGCCTTTTGGAGCGCTTCGGCTTCAGGGCTGGGTTGTCCAAAACCACCAGGGCCGCCGGGACCACCACCGCGACCACCGCGACCACCGCGACCGCTAAAGGCTTGCATGCGGGCTTCCATGACTTTTTGAACGAGGGGCTGAATCGCCTTCCACTCGGCGTCGTCCGTAACTTCAAGCCGCTCCTTCAGGCGTTGCTCCATCTGGGCCGGGTCGAAGTTGCCTCCACGGCCTCCCGGTCCTCGGCCTTGACGACCTTGGTCGGGCGCGCCCGGCGGTGGATTATCCTGTGCCACGAGCTGGCCGGCGCCCATGCACAATAAAGAGGCGACACTTGCCGTCGCCAACAATCGGTTCAATTTCATATTCATGATCTCCTGCGGTAGTTTTGTTTGCGTTGATTTGTTAATGCTTACGCTGCTCACAGAATCACCAACCGTCGCCTGTAAGTTGCGGTGTGAATCGTGTTGCAGTTACGATGCCAGAGCGAAAGCGCAGTGTTTTCAACTCTTTGGGTGGAGCGCAGCGTGCAAGAGCTGCTCAGTTGCGGCACTGACGCGCAGATTTTGCGCAGCGGCGGTGTGTGGCGTGAATGCTACTTGAGCTTCCGCTCCTCGTAGGTGCTTAACACATCTTTCACCAGCCCGCGCTTGATCAATTCGGTCTCTGGCACTGATCCCAAGTCATGCGTCTCCTCAATCCATTTGTCCAACGCGGCGCGCAATTCCATCAAGATCGCCTGATGCCCCGGCGAACCGGCAAGATTGTGAATCTCATGCGGGTCGGCGTCACAGTCATAAAGTTCTTCCCTCGGTTTCGTCGGCGCGAAGAAAAGTTTCTGGGCGCTGGTTAATCTTCCTTCCGCGTTCAGCCGTCGCCAGACCTGCATCGTCGGCATTTCTTCCATGTAGGCGATGCGCTGGGCATAGGGCAACTGCGGCTCGAAGTTGCGAACGTATTGAAACTGTTTCGTCCGCACCGTGCGGATGCGATCATACGTTTCGTCCATGCGATCACGTGCTGCGAAGATGTAATCGCGTTCCTGCTTAAGCGGACCGAGGAAGACAGTACCTTGCATTGGTGAATAAATTTCGGAGGTCGGATGTTTAATGCCGGGAATTGTCAGCGGCTCCTTGCTTTGTATGGGGACAGAAATCCCTGCGATCGCCAGCACCGTTGGCGCAAAATCAATGAAGCTCACCAGATCCTCGCGCACGCTGCCTGGCTTGATGCGACCCTGCCAGCGCACGATCAGCGGCACGTGAATGCCACTGTCGTAAACCCAACGTTTGCTGCGGGGCAAGCCGCGTCCATGATCGCCCGTGAGGAACACCACCGTGTTGCTCGTTACGCTTTGTGCATCGAGAAACTCCAGCACCTCGCCCACCTTGTGGTCCACGGCCGTGACGAGGTCGTAGTAATTCGCCAGGTCGCGGCGCACTTCAGGCGTGTCAGGGTGATACGGTGGCACGCGCATCTTTGCGGGATCGTGACGCTCCTCGGGTTTGAGGTTCGCAGTAAACTTCTTGAACTTGTCCATCATGCGGATGCTGCTCTCGTGCGAATCCACAAAGTTGACGTAGGCGAAGAACGGTTGGGGCGGCAGTTTCCTCGTCCAATCCGCTGTTGAATCAAATGCGTCTGGCGGCACGTCGAAATTGAAATCTGTTTTGCCAGGCCACGCTACAAAGTATCCAGCCTTCCGCAACAACGACGTGAACATGGGTGGCGGAGAAATCAATTTCGACCGCATGTGATGAGTGCCGATGCTGGTTGGGTACTGACCTGTGATCAGGCCCGATCGACTCGGCGCACACACCGGTGCGTGTGTGAAACAGTGTGTGAACCGTGCTCCGTCCAATGCCAATCTGTCCATGTTCGGCGTGATCGCCTGCGCATCGCTGTAGCAACCGAGTTCGGGTCCCATGTCCTCGCCGACGATCCAAACAATGTTGGGGCGTTTGTCGGCGGCGTTCAACACCGCCACTCCCAACAAAATCTGGAAGAGCGTAATAAGTTTTTTCATGCGAGCCAACTCAACCGATGAGGATTTGTTTTTGCAGTACTTTCGCGACTTGGCCAAGGTGTTCGCCGTGCCGAGGAAAACATGTTTGGACTGGGCAGTTGAGCATTCCGTCTTATGTGAACCATTAATCCGACCGAATTCGTGAAAAATTTCACAAACTTTTCTTGCGGTCTCAAATGACAAGATATACACATCTGTGGCGAGCGAACAGAGATTTCATTTTGGCGGTTTGGACTGCGTCGGTTGTCGGACATTTCAGGACGGGTGTGCGCAGAAAAAACGATTGACGCTTGACCGCCTTTCGCAACAATCACGGCTTTTGTTGGCGGGTTCAGCGATTCGATTCAGACCGGATCTTTTTGTCGAACAGAACAACTATTTAGATGTCAGACATTTTCCCAAAGTGGACCAATCGGCTGCCATTGCACCTTGCGGTTGGCACGCTGCTGGTTGGCACGGCGGTGACGGCGGGTGTTTGGTATTATTTCACTCCTAAGTACACCCGGGTCGGGTATCAACCGATTCAGCCGGTCGCTTTTTCGCACGCTACTCACGCTGACCAACTCGGCATCGATTGTCGCTACTGCCACAACGCCGTCGAAAAAGCGTGGTATTCCAACGTGCCGGCGAGTGCGGTCTGCATGAATTGTCACAATCAAATCTTGAAGGACGACGCTCGGCTGGCGCTGGTACGAGACAGTTTTGCGACGGGGAAACCGATTCCCTGGGTGCAGGTGCACAAAGTGCCGGACTATGTTTATTTCAACCATTCCGTGCACGTGAACCGCGGCGTCAGTTGTGTCGAGTGCCACGGCCAGATCAATAAAATGGATGAAGTCCAGCACGCCAAGCCGCTCAGCATGTCCTTCTGCCTCCAATGCCATCGTGATCCTGCCGCCCGGCTGCGGCCGCCGGACAAAATCACCGATTTGAACTGGAAATGGAGTGATGATCCCAAGGTCGCCGCGGCGCGACAGAAAGAAATGGGCGAGAAATTCGTGCATGATTGGCGAGTCCAATCCTTGCAAACCTGTTCCACCTGTCACCGATGAAAACAATTCCACCACCCTGTCCTGAGCCGGAGAGCGGACCGAAATACTGGCGCAGCCTGGACCAACTGGCTGACACGCCGGAGTTTCGTCAATGGGTGGAACGCGAATTCCCGGCGGGCGCCAGCGAGTTCACCGACCCTGTTTCGCGCCGGCATTTCGTCAAGATCATGTCCGCGTCCTTCCTGCTGGCGGGACTCGGTTTGACCGGTTGCCGGCGGCCGGAGGAAAACATTTTGCCGTTCTCCAAGATGCCGGAGAATTACACACATGGCGTACCCCAGTTTTTTGCGACCGCCATGCCCGTGCGCGGCAGTGCCATTCCGCTGCTGGCCAAATCCCACGAAGGTCGTCCGACGAAAATCGAAGGAAACCCACAGCATCCCGACGGCAATGGCAGCACCGACGCCTTCGCGCAAGCGTCCATCCTGAATCTTTACGATCCTGATCGCGCGACGCGCTTTGCAAAGAACGGCAACAACGTGTCGCGAGATGCGTCGCTCGATTTCTTGGCGGACTTGTCCAAGCAAGCGCAAGCCAACGGCGGTCAAGGCTTGAGCGTTTTGCTGGAACGAAGCAGTTCGCCGTCGCGCGCCCGTCTGCAAAAGTTAATTGGCGAAAAGTTGCCCAAGGCGGGTTGGCACGTTTATGAGCCGGTTGATTTCGACATTCACCGCGAGGCCGCGACGCTGGTCACCGGCAAATCGGTCGCGCCTTATTTCAAACTCGACACCACGAAGGTGATCGTCTCGCTCGATTGCGATTTTATCGGCACGGAAGAAAACGCGCACATCAACATCCGTCGGTTCGCCCAAGGACGCCGAATCGAAAAGCCGACTGATTCCATGAGCCGGCTGTACGCTGTGGAAGGACTCTTCACGTTGACCGGCGCCAACGCCGACCATCGTTTGCGAATCCCAACGAGCGCGGTGCTGTCCGTCGCCGCTCGACTGGCGCTGGAAATCCGCAAGGAAGCGGGTCAGCCGCAATTTCTCACGGCATTGTCGCCGCTGGCTGAAGCCGCTAAAGCGCATGAAAAATGGATTGCAGAATGCGCCAAAGACCTGCTGGCCAATCGTGGTCAATGCCTGGTGCTCGCCGGCCAGCGCCAGCCGCTCGCCGCGCATTTGATTGCCAACGCCATCAACGCCGCGTTGGAGAACCACGGCAAGACCGTCGTCTTCCACGACGCCCCGCAAACCAAAGAAGGCGGCATCGCCGAACTGGCGCAGTCGCTCAACGCCGGACAAGTGCAGACGTTGATCGTGCTCGGCGGCAATCCGGTTTACAACGCGCCGGCGGATTTGAAGTGGGGGGAAGCACAGTCGAAGGCAAAGACCGTCGTTCGCCTCGGTTATTACGAGGATGAATCTTTTCCCGCCAATGGCTGGCATTTACCGCAGGCGCACTTTCTCGAATCCTGGGGCGACGCTCGCACGGCCGATGGCACAGTGGTTTCCATTCAGCCGCTCATCAAGCCGCTGTTCGATGGTTTGACTGAACTGGAAGTCCTCGCGCGCCTCGGCGGCCTGGACAGAACCAATCCCTACGACATCGTGCGGGAAACGTTCAAAGGCATCGGCGGCGAGGGTGAAGATAATTGGAAGAAATTTTTGCACGACGGTTTTCTCGCGGGCAGCGCGGCGAAGCCCGTCACGGCAGAATTTAATTGGAGCGCAACCGCCAATGTGGTCACGGCCACGAAGCCAGTCGCGCTACCGTCCAAAGACTCCCTCGAAATTGTTTTTCATCGCGACGCGAAAGTGGACGATGGGCGTTACAATAACAACGGCTGGTTGCAGGAATTGCCAGATCCCATCACCAAGATGACGTGGGAGAATGTGATTCTATTGAGCCTGAAAACCGCCGTTGAACTGGGCGTGATTGGCCAGAACGAGAAGAGCCTCGACCACGAAAACAATGACCTCAAGGTGCCGTGGGTGAAAATTCAAGTGGATGGTCGCGAAATTGAAGGACCGGTTTGGATTCAACCTGGATTGGCTGACAACACGCTGGGCTTGGCGCTCGGTTATGGCCGCAAGCAAACCGGTCGCGTCGGTCGAGGGTCCGGTTACGATGCTTTTCAATTGCGCACGAGTGCCGCACCGCACGTGGCTTCGGGTGCAAAGTTGGTTTATACGTCGGGCGCAACGCATCCGCTCTCCACGACGCAAAACCATTGGTCGATGGAAGGCCGCCCAGTTGTTCGTGAAGCGAATCTGACGCAGTATCGGGAGCATCCGGAGTTTGCGAAGAATATGAAGCTGGAGGAGCCGCCCAGCACGCAGCCGCTTTATCCCAACCCGCTCGACAGTGACAAAATCAAGGAGCGAGCGATTCACTGGTGGGGGATGTCGGTTGATCTGAACGCCTGTGTCGGTTGCTCCGCCTGCATGATGGCGTGCCAGAGTGAGAACAACATTCCCATCGTTGGCAAGGAACAGGTCGGCAAGAACCGCGAGATGCACTGGATTCGCATCGACCGTTATTACTCCGGTGAAGTGACCGATCCGCAAGCGGTCACGCAACCGATGCTCTGTCAGCACTGCGAGAGCGCGCCGTGCGAAAGTGTGTGTCCCGTCAACGCCACGGTTCACGATGAAGAAGGTTTGAACGTGATGGTCTATAACCGCTGCGTCGGCACACGTTATTGTTCCAACAACTGTCCGTACAAGGTCCGACGCTTCAATTATTTTGATTACAACAAGCGCCCGTTGGACCAGCTCTACAAGAGTCCGGTGTTCAACCGCATGGATGGCGAATGGGGCCTGTTGAAGTGGTGGAAGGATGTGGACAAGGGCACCAAGCGCGAGGACGAATGGGAGCTGATGAAGCTCGTGCGTAATCCGGACGTGACCGTGCGCATGCGCGGCGTCATGGAGAAATGCACGTTCTGCCTCCAGCGCATCGAGCAGGCCAAGATCGCGCAAAAGGTCAAGGCCGGGGCGTCGGGCGACGTGGAAGTGCCCGATGGCACCATCAAGACCGCGTGCCAGCAGGCATGTCCGGCTGAAGCGATCGTGTTTGGAAACATCAAAGACCCGAGCAGTCACGTGTCCAGACTCAAAGCCCAGGAGCGCGACTACAAAGTATTGGACTTTCTGGCAACCCGCCCGCGCACCACGTATCTGGCGCGCCTGCGCAATCCGAATCCTGCGATGCCCGATTACCGCGACATGCCTTTGAGCCTGAAAGAATACACCGCAAAAAATGGAAGCCCATTTGAAACTCATGGCGGGGAACATGGCGCTGCTGCCGGACATGAACACACTTCTGAGAAAGGAGCGCACTGATGTCTGACACTGTGATTTCTCCGACAGTCAAGATCCAGCCGCCGCCTGCGGAGCTGGAGCGTATTCCATTGGTTGCCAATCGGCGCGGGCCGGGATGGATTTCCGATCACATCGCCGGAGTGGTGGAAGGCAAGACGCCGCTCTGGTGGTGGTGCGCGTTCATTCCGAGCTTCCTTTGCATGATCATGTTGTTTTGTCTCATTGCCTATCTCATTGGTACGGGGGTGGGCGTCTGGGGGCCAGGCCACCCGGTTATGTGGGGCTGGGCCATCGTCAACTTCGTCTGGTGGATCGGTATCGGTCACGCCGGAACGCTCATTTCCGCGATTCTATTTCTGCTGCGCCAACGCTGGCGCACTTCGATCAACCGCGCCGCCGAAGCCATGACAATTTTCGCCGTCATGTGCGCCGGCATCTTCCCGGTCATTCACATCGGACGGGTCTGGTTTGGGTGGTGGCTGCTACCGTTGCCCAATGCGAACGGGCCGATCTGGCCGCAGTTCCGTTCGCCGTTGATGTGGGACGTGTTTGCCGTCTCGACTTACTTCACCGTGTCCGTGTTGTTCTGGTATGTGGGTTTGATTCCCGATCTGGCCGTCATCCGCGATCGGGCAAAAACCAAAATCCGAAAATTCTGTTACGGTCTGTTCGCGCTCGGTTGGACCGGCTCAAACCGGCACTGGAGCAATTACGAACGGGCTTATTTGATTCTGGCGGGTCTTTCCACACCGCTGGTGCTCTCGGTGCACAGTATCGTGTCGTTGGACTTCTCGGTGTCGCAACTGCCGGGCTGGCACACGACCATTTTCCCGCCGTACTTCGTGGCCGGTGCGATCTACTCCGGCTTCGGCATGGTGCTGACGCTGTTGGTGCCGTTGCGGAAGGTCTGCAAATTGGAAGAAGTCATCACCCTGCGACACGTGGATTTGATCTGCAAAGTGACGCTGGCGACCGGCTGCATTGTCAGTTACGCCTACGCAATGGAATATTTCATCGCCTGGTACAGCGGCAATCCCTACGAGCGTTTCGCGTTCTGGCAGCGGCTCTTCGGCAAGTACTGGTACGGCGGCTGGGCGATGCTCGCGTTCAATATGGTGACGCCGCAACTTTTCTGGTTCAAAAAAGTGCGTACGAATATGATTGCGGTGTTCGTCATTTCCATCCTGGTGAACATTGGCATGTGGTTTGAGCGGTTTGTCATCGTGGTCGGTTCGCTCTATCGCGATTTCATCCCTGCCAACTGGGGTTACTTCAAGCCGACCTGGGTGGACGTGATGACGTATGTCGGCACGTTCGGTTTGTTCTTCACGTTCTTCCTTTTGTTCATCCGTTTCCTGCCGTTGATCGCCATCGCGGAAGTCAAAGGCGTCACACCGCAGGCCGACCCGCATCATCCGCTGGGCGGCGCCAAAGAGGGGGGGCATCACTGATGGCTGAGACGACCAGCAACTATGCCTTGCTCGCCGAGTTTGAAACGGCGGCGGACACTTTGCACGCGGCGGAAAAGGTGCGCGACGCTGGCTACACGCAATGGGACGTGTTCACGCCATTTCCCGTTCACGGCCTGGACCGGGCGATGGGAATGAAAAGTTCCAAGGTCGGATGGTTTTCCTTCCTCGGCGGCGTGACCGGCTACACGACGGGCATGTTGATGATCTGGTACATGAATGCTTACGACTACCGGATACCCGTCGGTGGCAAACCGATGTTCAGCCCCTTCTCCGCATTTCCGCCGTCCTATGAATTGACGATTCTGCTCGGCTCATTCGGCGCGATCTTAGGCATGTTGTTTCTGAATCGTCTGCCGCGCCTGCATCATCCGTTGCTGAAGCACCGGCGGTTTGGACTGGCGAGCCACGACCGGTTTTTCGTCGTGATTGAAACGGCTGACCCGAAATTTTCGGAAACCGAAACCCGCAAGTTGCTGGAAGCCGCCGGCAGCAAGCGCATCGAGGAAGTGAGGGATTGATGCGCTATTTCCTCCTCCTCCTCGGACTATCGACGGTGCTCGTGATGGTGGTCGCCGGCAAACGGGGCGACATGTCGCGTCGCCCGCCGATTGAAATTTTCCCCGACATGGATCGCCAACCCAAGTTGCGTCCGCAAACACGCAACAACTTTTTTCCGGACCAACTCAGTTCGCAAATGCCGGTGCCCGGCACCATCGCGCGCGGCACGCCCTACGAAGACACGCCGGTCAACACGGGACGCATCACCGGCACGACGAATTTTGTGGAAACGATCCCCGTTCCCGTCACTGAACAGTTGATCACGCGCGGGCAGCAGCGTTTTCAGATCAACTGTTCGCCCTGTCACAGCGCGATGGGCGATGGCAACGGCATCACCAAGCGACTGGGGATGGCCGTGGTTGGCAATTTGCATGACAAACGCATTGTTGAATTACCGGATGGCGATGTTTTCAACACCATCAGCAATGGCAAGAACCTGATGGGCGCTTATGGCGCGAACGTTTCCATTCAGGATCGTTGGGCGATTGTGGCCTACGTCCGGGCGCTGCAACGCAGCCGGCTGGCGGATCTGAATGATGTGCCGGAGGCGCAACGTGGCGCGTTGAAGAAATAGATTATGAGCAGAAACCCTGAAACTGGCGCTCCGTTCAACTTGTCCAAATGGCGCAGTGTGCCCAACCGGATGATTCTCGTCGGCGGCGTGATCGCGTTGCTCGGCTGGATCCTTGACGCCCGGCAATTTGGTTTTTCCTGGCTGCTGGCTTACATGTTCTGCCTAAGTTTTGGTTTGGGTGGTTTGTTTCTGGTGTTGGTCCATCATTTGTTCGATGCCAGTTGGTCGGTGCCCATCCGGCGCTTTTGCGAACATCTCGCGGGCTTGTTGTTCCCTTGGATGGCGATCTTGTTCATCCCGCTCGCGGTGCTGGCGCCCAAGATTTATCCGTGGATGCAACTGCTTGCCAGGCACACCCCTGATCACGCGCTGCGCTCGAAGGAAGCTTTTCTCAACCTGCCGATGTTCTATCTGGTGGTGGTGTTCTGCTTCGTTGTCTGGAAGGTGCTCACGTCTGGCCTGCTTAAATGGTCGCTAAAGCAGGACGAAACCGGCTCGGCGGAATGCACCAACAAAATGCGGTTGTATTCGTATTGGGGGATTTTCGCGTTCGCGATCACCTTGACGCTGATGGCGATCATGCTGGTGAAGGCGCTCGAGCACGAATGGTTTTCCACGATGTATGGCGTCTATTATTTCGCCGACAGCGTTTGGGCGACGTTGGCGGTGGTTTATGTCATCACGGCGATTCTGCAGCGCAACGGTCAGCTCAGGGACGTCGTGCATGCGGACACTTTTTATTACATCGGCTCGCTGTTGTTTGCGTTCACGGTGTTTTATGCCTACATCCACTTCGCGCAATACTTCATCATCTGGAACGCCAACATGCCGGAGGAAACTTTCCACTATGTCCTGCGCGAGGCGGGCATCTGGTGGTGGGTCGGCCAGATCATCATCTTCGGTCATTTCTTTGTTCCGTTCCTGCTGTTGCTGCGCATCGACGTGAAACTGAAATTCTGGTTCATGATTCCCCTGGGCACGTGGGTGTTGTTGATGCGCTTCTTCGATCAATGGTTCAACACCGGCGCGGTCGTTCACCCGGAGGGCTTCCTCATCAATCATGCGGTTCAATGGTCTTCGCTCGCTTGGGATTTGCTTCTGGACGCAGGTTGTATCGCATTCATCAGTGGGGTGTTGATCAAGGTGTTCCTGAATTCGTTCCACGCGCATCCGCCCTATCCGCTGCGCGACCCGCGGATGGCCGAATCGCTCGGCGTCTATGTGCCGCCCGCCGCCGGGAGCCGCGCGGCTTCTCACGGAGGTGCCAAATGAACGCGGATCGTGGCGGGAATCAATTGACGTGGGTGGCGTATATCGTCGCCGCGCTCGGCACGCTGTTCATCGTCGCCGGGTTGGTCGGGGTGATGATTCATTACACCCGGCCAGCGCCGCTGAATACGGCGCGCATCGCTGAGCGCCACGAGACCCTGAAGAAACTTCGGGCCGAAGAAGCGAAGACGCTGACCGAATACGACTGGCAGGATCAAGTCAAAGGCGTCGTGCGACTGCCGATCACGAACGCGATGGAACTCATCGTCCGCGAATATCAGAATCCTGCCGCGGCTCGCTCGAATTTGATCGCGCGCGTGGAAAAGGCGACGGCAGCTCCGCCCAAAGCGCCGGAGAAACCGAGTCCGTTTGAATAAGTCTGTCGGTTTGTTTTGATGAATGCGCCCGCTTCCCAATCGCAGTCCAGTCCCATTGAAGACGCCGGCGCTTTGGCGGCTTCGCCCGCGGAGAGCGACGCCTCGTGCCGGTATCCGGTACTGTATTTGATGGCCAAGGCAGCGGGTTGGCTGGTGCTCAGTTCGATTTTCTCGCTCCTCGACTCACTCAAGTTCCACTCGCCGAACATTCTTGCAGACTGTTCCTGGTTGACCTACGGCCGCGTGCAACCGGCGCAAGTCAACATGCTCATTTATGGCTTTGCGATCCAGGCCGGCGTTGGTGTTGCCCTGTGGTTGATCGCCCGGTTGGGCCGCACGACGCTGCTCCAGCCGGGATTCATCACCGTCAGCGCCGCAGTTTGGAACCTGGGCGTCGCCATTGGGGTCCTCGGCATTCTCGCGGGCGACAGCACGGGCTTTGAATGGCTGGAGATGCCGCGCTACGCTTCGCCGATCTTACTGCTGGCGTATGCGCTGATGAGTATCTGGGCGTTGATGACTTTCCAACAACGACGGGAACACCGGCTCTACGTCTCGCAATGGTTTTTGCTCGCGGCGCTGTTCTGGTTTCCGTGGATTTATTCGACGGCGAATCTGCTGCTCGTCGTCGCGCCGGTGCGCGGCACGCTGCAGGCCGCTATCAATTGGTGGTATGTCAACAACCTCAGCTCCATCTGGCTGGGCTTCGTCGGTTTGGCGGCCATCTTCTATTTCATTCCCAAGCTCATCAACCGTCCGTTGCACAGTAATTCTCAGGCCCGGTTCGCCTTCTGGCTGCTGGTCTTGTTCGGTGGTTGGGGCGGCTTTCCGGACGGCGCGCCGCTGCCGGCATGGATGCCGAGCCTTAGCACGGTTCTGGGCGCGATGACGATCCTGTCGTTGATTGCGCTGGCGATCAACTTGCACCTTACGCTGAAAGGCCAATACTCAAAGGTGCAACAGAGCGCGCCGCTCAAATTCATCCTGTTCGGTTTGGCGGCGTTCATGCTGGGCAGTTTGTCCAACATCGCCAGTTCGCTGCACCCCATCAGCGAGATCATCCGCTTTACCTGGTTCACGGCAGCACAAAAGCAACTCGTGCTCTACGGCTTCTTCGCGATGACGATGTTCGGTGCTTTCTATTACATCATTCCCCGTTTGATGCAAAGCGATCGGCTGTCGGCAAGGTTGATCAAGTGGCATTTCTGGTGCGCCGCGGCGGGGACAGTGCTTTACGTCCTGCCTTTGAGTGCGGGCGGCGTCGTGGAAGGATTTCGATTGAACGATGCAAACGTGGGATTTGCCGACGTCTTGAAATCGACGTTGATGTTTTTGCGGATTAGCACCATAGGCGACGTTTCGATGTTGATTGGTAACTGCTGCCTGTTGGCGAACCTGAGCCTGCTGTTTTATCGCTGCTGCCGGTCCTGCTGCATTCCCGCGATCAAATCCCTCACCAAGACTGAAGTCATGGAGGTGACGTCGTGAATCGTGGCGCGCTGATTTTTCTGGGCGTTTTTTTCGCACTGGCCGCGTCGTGGTTCGGACTGGTGCTCATGCCGCAGTTGGAGATCGGCGGCCAACAACCGGAAAAGGCCGACCTGCTGGCCAAACTTGAATCACGGGAGAATTGGAAATTACTGCAACTCGGCCAGCCTGTGAAAGCGGAAGGCTATGGCGCCATCTATCCCTCCCTTCCCGCCGGGATGGCGCGACAAGGGGCGGAGGTTTATCGCGCCAACGGTTGCGCAACCTGCCACACGCGACAGTTGCGTCAGACGGGTGTGACGTTCGATGTGGTGCTCAATAAGCCCGGCACCAACCTGACTGAAGTCATCAACGCTGTGCGTAAGATCAAACCCGAACTCGGCGATGCGGATGCCAAGAAGCTGGTGGAAACAATTCCCCAGCCAATCCTTCAGGGAGTCGCGCAGAACGCAGCCGACGCGGCGGCCAAAGCCCTGAACGAAGCGGGTGCCCAGGCCGAGGTCAAACTGGTTCCACTGGGGCCGGACATCGCGCGCAATTGGGGACCGCGCCGCACCGTCGCGCAGGATTATTTGTACGATTATCCGGTGCTGCTCGGCTCGCAACGCATCGGTCCGGACCTCATCAACGTCGGCCTGCGGCTGCCCTCGGAGGAGTGGCATCTGTCGCATCTTTACAACCCACGAATGCTCGTGCCCAACTCCACCATGCCGCCGTATCGTTTCCTGTTTGAGAAGCGCAAAATCGGTCGGCAAGCCTCACCGGAAGCGTTGAAGTTGTCCGGCAAGTTTGCGCCGCCGTCGGGGTACGAAGTTGTGCCGACCACAAAGGCGAAAACCTTGGTCGCCTTTCTGCTGAACCAGCGGATTGAAGCATCGCTGTTCGAAGCGCCGTTTCCGCAATCGGCGGCCAATCCCGTCGCCGACGCGTCAACGAACGCGCCCGCGACCAACGTGCCCGCCGGCGCCACGACGAATTCTCCTGCGAAATGAATTCAGAAAAACCATTGCTTCAAGCTGCTGACGAAGCCGAGCCGACAGCCGGCACCGCCGCCACGCCGGTATTTCTTTTCGTGCTGCTGCTGCTCTTGACCTACTGGGGCATGTATTACCTTGACCAACACAGCGGCGGATTTCAGGCGCTCGCCTACGAGCCGTATAGCGGTCTTGATGAACTTCGCGCTTTGGAGCCGAAACCAACCAGTGGATTTGATCCACGTTATGGCAAGGCTGTTTACGAAAGAACTTGCGGCGTGTGTCATCAGCCAACCGGCCTGGGGGCCGCGGGGCAGTTTCCGCCATTGGCCAGCTCCGAGTGGGTCAACGAACCCGATCCAGCCCGGCTGATTCGGATTGCGTTGGATGGCGCGCAAGGACCGATCACCGTCAATGGTCAGGAATGGAACCTGATCATGTCGGTCAACGGCAAGCAATTGGGCTTGTCGGACCAGGACCTGGCCGCCGTGCTGAGTTACGTCCGCCAGGCTTGGGGGAATAAGGCCCCGCCCGTGACGGCAGAACAAGTAAAGGCCATTCGACCACAAACCGAAGGCAGGTCTGTGCAGTGGACCGCAACCGAATTGCTGGCCGTTCCGGTGAAGAAGTAATTGCCCGGCTTGCTTTGGCATTTTGGAGGTGTTGCTGGTTATGAGTCCCAAGGACGGTGTGGTTGCGCAAGACCATGTGGAATTCAGTGGCGTCACGGACACCAGGCCCGGCGCGCTCCAATAGGTCAGAACTTGCGGCAAGGCTTGCTATGAGGCAGGTTAAGAGCGGCTGGTGGTTGCGGACACTGCTGCAACAATGAGAATCGCATGGCTTCAACCGTGGTTTCACCGTCGGCAGGAGCGCAGAACGACTACGCTAGCGGCGGCAATGAGCCGATGGCCCTTTACTCGACGGCATCGACCACGGGCGAGTTGCACGCTGCCTGCGCCGAACTCGGCCCGTCCTGATCAGCAGGACATTCCCATTCGGCGAAGGACATTTTCGCTGGGACATCATCTCGATGTGAGTCGGGCCACGCAGTACCTCCAGCACCAATTGGATTGCGATGGCTGGCATGTGGCTTGTCGTCATGACCATCAAGTGGTCGTTCAATTGACGCGCGGAGGAGTCGCCACCTACAGCGTTTCCTACGAGTGCTCTCCTGCGGTCGAGAAGGCGGTCTATCATGGCAGCCGAGCCTGGGCGCTGATCATCATTCCATTGCACGGGCAACACAATCTTCCGGCGCGCAAAGTAACGGAGATCAAGACCGGACTGGCTGAACTGCACGGCTGACTTTAATCCGAAACCGCGTGACGTCGGACGCGATCCGAATCCCGCCTTTCGGCAACAACCTGCTGAAGCGTTTGACAGCCCTATGATTCCGGGGTCTAATATAAATAGCGTGAACTTTATAAAACACTTATTCAGTCACCACCCGCATCCGGATCAGGAAACACCCTCCAAGTCCAATTGGCCCGGGCAGTCCGGCAAGGAGTATGAATTCGAGATCTATCCGCTCGACACCACCTTCAAACCGTTGCCTGGCATTTACATTTATGCCGAACAGTTGGCGGACGGTGGTTGGGCGCCGATCTACATTTCTCAAACCCGGGGTCTGCATCAGCGGCTTGAGGGTCACGTGAGCCGGGAGGATGCCATTGCCAAGGGTGCGACGCATCTCCATGCCCATTATTGTACCGCGGGGCAAGGCGCTCGTTGCACGGAGGAACAGGATCTAATTCACCGCTGGCAGCCCGTGTGCAATGATGTGTTCCAAAGCTGACTTGGCGCTGGTTCTGCGACTCAGATCCCGACCTCCTCGGTGAGCGAGGCCAATAGCCTTGCTCGGGATGGCAGTTCGACTCGGCGGTCGCCAACCAGTTCCTCGGATGGGCCGCACTCGCCGCCTTCTTCACGTTCCCCGTTTCAAGTGTTGCGTCGGCAACTGTTTGAAATACTCTGCCCTGCAAGGCAGACGTTCGACAAGAAGCTAACGCACTACAAAAAACGAATCGACACCTCACTCGCAAAGTTTGTCTTCATCCCCACCACCCTCACCCGGATGAACTCTCGCTTGACGCCGGGTGTGCCGGGCGGCTTAATATCCCAATCATTATGAAGACCTGCCTGCTCATAATCCTCTGTATCGCGGTGGAGTTCTCAGCTTCCGCGCAGACCAACGAAACGGGTTTTGTGTCGATCTTCGACGGCAAGTCGCTCACCGGCTGGCATGTCAGCGCGAAGACGGGGCACAGTCGCGCGAGCAAGAACCTATCGGGCGGCAGGTGGGTGGTCGAGGACGGCGCCATCGTCGGCTCGCAGGATATTCCGGCCAACGGCGGCCTCGTCATCACGGACAAGAAGTATTCGGACTTCGAGGTGAAGCTGGAGATGAAGAATGACTTCGGGCCGGACAGCGGTTTGTTTCTGCGCAGCACCGAGGATGGCAAGGCGTGGCAGGCGATGATCGATTACCATGCGGGCGGCAACCTGATGGGCATCTACGGTGAAGGGCTCGGCGGCAAACCGCATTTGCGCAATTACAGTTTCACTGACAAGGTCACAGTGATTGACCCGAAGCGGACCGGGGAGCCGCCCACGCCGCTCCCGGTGCTGCCCGAGGCCTGGCCATACTTTTGGCGGCACGGACAATGGAACGAACTTCGCGCCCGCATCGTCGGCAATCCCCCGCACATCACGACCTGGATCAACGGCGTGAAGTTCATGGAATGGCAGGAGACCGTAGTCCGACATCCCAATGAAGGAGGGATCGCCCTGCAAGTGCACGGCGGCGGGGACTACACCAAGCAGTTCGTACGTTACCGCAACATTCAGGTGAAGGAATTGAAGAGCGGCGAGAAGCAGCAATGAGAAGGCGCGCCCGCGCGCGCCGTCAGACTTTCGGCAGTTGCCAGGGGTCGCGGCGCTTCCGGTCGAGCATCACGTTCGCCGTCTCGTCGCCGATGAACTGCTCCTTCACCGGATCCCACTTCAGTTTGCGTCCGACCTTGAGGGCGATGTTGGCGAGGTGACAGACCGTGGACACGCGGTGGCCAATCTCGACCGGGAAATAGGGATCTTTGCGGCTCCTGACGCATTGCAGGAAGTCGTCGTGCTCGCCTTTCGGATTGGTGTAAAGGTGGAGTTCGTTCGGGCCGATCTTCGATTCGAGGATCGCCTTGGAACTGGCCTGGACCGGCCCGCGCCAGCCGGTGTTGCCGACCCAACCTTCGGTGCCAATGAACTTGATGCTGGGGTTGCCAGGTTTGCAGGTCATCACGACGCCATTGGCGTAACGATAGGTGACATCGTAGTCCTTGACGGTGTTGTAGAGGCCGCCTTCCCAATGCGTGCCGGTGCCTTCGACCTCCACCGGCCCGCTGTGCTCAGTGTCGTTGGCCCATTGCGCGGTGTCGAACAGGTGCGCGCCCCAGTCGCAAATGATTCCCCCGGAATAATCCCAGATCCAGCGGAAGTTGAAGTGGACGCGGTCGCGCGTGTAGGGGGCAAACGGCGCCGGGCCGAGCCACATTTCATAATCCAGTCTGGCCGGCACCGGCTGGGGCGTCGCGTCGCCCGGCACGGTGGGCTGTTTGGGCAGGATCACCTCGATGCGCTGGAGCTTGCCGATGCGACCGTTGCGGACCAGTTCGGCCAGGCGATGATATTCCACGACGGACCGATCCTCGGTGCTGGTTTGGAACACCTTCTTGTGTTTGCGGACTGCCTCCGCGAGCACCCGGCCCTCATGAATCGTCAGCGTGGGTTTCTCGCATTGCACATCCTTGCCCGCCTGGATGGCGAACAGGCTGATGAGCGTGTGCCAATGGTCCGGCGTGGAGATCATGACCGCATCAATGTCCTTGCGGGCGAGCACTTCGCGAAAATCCTTCGTCGCGAAACAATCCTCGTTCTGGTAATGCTCGTTCACGGTCTCCCGGGCGCTCATCAGATGGCCATGGTCCACATCACATACCGCGACCACCTGGGCGTCTTTGTGCTGGAGGTAGGGCTTGAGGTTCCAACCCATGCCGTGGCCGCCGGTGCCGATGAAGCCGACCGTGATGCGGTTGCTGGGCGCAGTCTGGCCATCGGCGCCCAGGACCGAGGAGGGCACTATCTGCGGGGCGACGGCGGCAAGGCAGGCCGTGGTGGCCGTGCGCCGGATGAAAGTGCGGCGGGAGAAACGACGAGTGTTTTTCATACTTGGTGGAGTGGTGGTTTGCGATTTGTCCGCGGCTTCATTGCATGGTGTGTTGATGCTCGGCCAGCCTTGCATTATCGGCGGCCGGATTCACGCATAATTTTGCCGTCATCGGCTTCCAGCTTGAGGGGATGCGGCAACTCTTCCGTGAATTTGTTCGATGGCCCACTGCGCGTGTTCGGCGATCAATGGTTCGGCGTCGTTGCCGGCGCGAGTCAGCGCGGGCAGGGTGTCGGTGTCGCCGACGTTGCCCAAGGCCACACAGACGTTGCGCAAGAAACCTCGGCGTTTGGTGCGCAGTATCGGCGTGCCGGCGAAGCGTCGCTTGAATTTGGCGTCGTCGAGCGCGAGCAGTTCCACCAGGTCGGGAGTGGCGAGATCAGGCCGCGCGTGCTGCTGCATGAGTTTCCCTTCCCGGGCAAACCGATTCCACGGACAGACGGCGAGGCAATCGTCGCAGCCGTAAATGCGGTTGCCAATGGCGGCGCGAAACTCGATCGGGATCGGGCCTTTCAACTCAATCGTGAGATAGGAAATGCAACGACGAGCGTCGAGTTGGAATGGCGCGGTGATGGCTTGTGTGGGACACGCGGCGATGCACCGCGCGCAGTTGCCGCAACGATTTTTCTCCGGCGCGTCCGGTTCCAGTTCGAGCGTCGTGATGATCTCGGCGAGAAAAATCCAGTTGCCGAGCTGACGGCTAATAAGATTCGTGTGCTTGCCGATGAAGCCGAGACCGGCCCGCTCGGCCAGGTCGCGTTCCAGCAATGGGCCCGTATCCACATACCACAACGAACGCGTGCCTTTGCCGCCGAGTTGATTCACAAAGGCGGACAATTGTTTCAACCGTTCACCGAGCACTTCATGGTAATCGGTGAAGCGAGCGTAACGGGCGATGAGGCCGGCTGGTTGAGAGTTGAGAGTTGAAGGTTGAAAGTTGGCCGTATCGTTGTTGTTATCATAACTCACAGCGAGTGTGATGATGCTCTTGGCGTTCGCCAGGACGCGTTGAGGGTCGATTCGTTTGTGGGCGTTGCGTTGGAGGTAGGCCATTTCACCGTGATGCTGCGCGGCCAGCCATTGTTTGAACTTCGGCGCGTTAGGTGGCGGAGTCGCGGTGGTGAAACGGCAGGCGTCGAACTCCAGTTCGCGGGCGCGTTGTTGAATGACGGATTTCACCGCGAGTCGGAACGTGCGAGGTTGAACTGGTGGATGACTTGATGCGCGACTTCGTTGAGCGAGCGCGTCGCGGTGTTCAATAACACGTCGGCCTGGCGATAATACGGCTGGCGGTCGAGCAACAGTTGGCGGATTTCTGCGAGCGGATCAGGCTTGTTCAGCAACGGTCGATGAGTCTGGTGGCGCACGCGCTCCCAGATTTTTTCCGGCGTCGCCCAGAGACAGACGACCAGCGCGTGGCTTTTAAGACTGGCCAGATTCTCGTCGCTGGCCACGAGCCCACCGCCGGTGGCGATGACGGTGTTTTTGCGAACGGCCAGTTCCTCGGTCACGCGTCGCTCCAGGGCGCGAAATGCCGCCTCGCCATCCTGTGCAAAAATATTGCGGATGGATTTGCCGGCGCGCGCTTCGATGACCTCATCGGTATCGAGGAACGTAAAACGCAACTGATCGGCGACGAGCCGGCCGACCGAGGATTTGCCCGTGCCCATGAAACCGACGAGGGCGAGGTTGCGTATTTGACGAGCGGCGTTCACGGCTTTGAAGTAACGGATAATCGCCCTGTTGGCACGCAGTTTCTCAATGATCGGCGGTATCGTGCGGATTTTACGGTTGAACAGCAGGCGTCGAAATTCGGAAGCGCTTTGTACAACCTTTTGTCTCATATGAGACAAAAGGTTGTACGGCCGTCAAGCGATGTGGAAAGACGCTCGACTCCCATTCTGCGGGCCGGCTTGCGCGCATCCATTCCGGAGTGGTTGAATCATTTTGTTGCTTGGAAAGATTCTGGCGGCAGGTATCCTCATCACTACGCAACTTGAAGTGTCCCTTGCCAAAGCGTTCGTGCGGAATTGTGCTGGCGGCTGGCTGGCTGTCGCTGACCGCCGCCGTTTCAATTTCGGCGACTGCAGCAATGCCCGGTCGGCGACCGCCCAACATCATTGTCATCCTCGCCGACGATCTGGGCGCGGAGTGTCTTTCGTGTTACGGCAGCACTTCCTACAAAACGCCGAATCTCGACGCGCTGGCCAGCGGCGGCATCCGGTTTCTGAACTGCTACGCGACGCCGCTGTGTTCGCCGTCGCGTGTTGAACTCATGACCGGTCGTTATGGATTCCGCACCGGCTGGACGAACATGATTGAGCGCGGCGAGGGCGCGGTGAATGAGTTCTTTGATCCCAGCCAGGAACGCACTTTTGGTCACGTGTTAAAAGCTGCCGGTTACACAACGGCCCTGGCGGGCAAATGGCAGCTCGCCCAGTTTCAGAAACACCCCCGGCACGTCAACGAGAGCGGCTTCGACGAGTATTGTTGCTGGACCTGGCTTTACGACGGCAAACGCACAGACCGATACTGGAAGCCGTCAGTCTGGCAGGATGGGAAATTGCGCGACGACGTGAGTGACAAGTATGGGGAAGACATCTTCTGCGATTTCCTCATTGACTTCATTGAGCGCAATCAGACGAAGCCATTTTTCGCTTATTACCCGATGGTGCTGGTGCACGAACCGTTTCAACCGACACCTGACGAAAAGAAAAACGGCGTCAATCAAACTGAAAAAAAGAGATCCGACGTTTCACACTTTCCCGCGATGGTGGCCTACATGGACAAAACCGTCGGGCGACTCCTGGCCACGTTGGATCGACTTGGCTTGCGTGAGAACACGCTTATCCTGTTCACGGGTGACAATGGCACGCCGCCGCCTGTCACTTCACGGATCGGTGCGACGATCATCCGCGGCGGGAAAGGGACGGTGACGCATCTTGGTGCGCATGTGCCGTTGATCGCGAGTTGGAAGGGAACGATTCCGGCCGGGCGCGTTGTGGAAGACCTGATTGATTTCAGCGACGTCCTGCCAACATTGGCCGAAGTTGCCGGCGCTCAGTTGCCGCGCGACGTGAGGATTGATGGCCATAGTTTCGCGGCGCGATTACGCGGGAAGCGCGCCCGGCCTCGTGAATGGGTTTACGTGCAACTGGGCGGCAAGAGTTTTGTGCGGGATCAACGCTGGCTGCTGCACAATGATGGGCGCTTTTACGACATCCAGAACGATCCATTCGAACAAGTTGATCTCGGCCTGCAACCCAAGAACAGAAAGGCAGTCGCGCGGCTGAAACAAATCAGCGACTCCGTGGCTCAGCCGGCCAATCCCTTCAAATAAGCGAAGATCAGTTCCGGCAATTCATCACTGTAACCGCCTTCCAAAACACTGAAGGCCGGCATGCCGAGCTTGCGAATGGATTCGCCAAGCCAGAAGTAATCCTCCGCTTCCAGTGTCTCCTGGGCGATGGGGTCGTTGCGATATGCATCGAACCCGGCGGACACGGCGACGAGATCGGGTTTGAATTTCTTCAGTTCTTCGAGGGCTTGTGACAACGACTTGCGGTATTGTTCGCGCGGCGTGTTGGGCGCGACGGGATAATTAAAACAATTCTTTCCAACTTTCTTCGTCCCCGTGCCCGGATAACACGGATGTTGATGAATTGAAAAGAATGCGGCCCCGGGTTGATCGAGCAGGATGGCTTCCGTGCCGTTGCCGTGATGAACGTCGAAATCGTAGACGGCCGCTTTCTTCGTGCCGGTGGCAAGCGCCTCAAGAACAGAAATGGCGACGGAGTTCAGATAACAAAAACCCATGGCGCGGTCGCGCGTGGCGTGATGACCCGGCGGACGCAACAAACTGAGGACGGTTTCGCCCTTGCGCGCCGCTTTGAGCGCCTCCAGCGCACCTCCCACGGCCAACCGCGCGTAATCCGCAATGTTGGGAAGGAACGGAGTGTCGGTATCGAAATCCTGTGGCTGCTTGAGTCGGGCGATGAATTGCGGAGAATGAGCGCGCTGGATGGCGGCTTCATCCACCAGCGCAGGCTTGTCCCAAGTAAGTTTCAATTCGGTTTGGGTGCGCAGCTTTTCCAAAGTCCGCGTGATGCGCGCCGGGCGTTCGGGATGGCCGGGTGAAAAATAACCCGTGCAATGTTCATCGGTGATGATCTTCATGGACATGATTTACCACGAAGCGACATGGATGGACACGAAGAAACACGCCCGTTCTCATCGCGCCTGGCTTTAGCAGTGGAAATTGGCTTTTGCCTTTTGAATTCGCCGCCCTAAAATGGAGTCAACCTAACGGCGTTCAAATTATGAAACGAATCTTCGTGCGCGTCCTTTCGCTGGTTGCCTACCTGTACATTGCCGGTCTCGCCTTCGCCTGGGATTACGAAGGTCATCGGATGGTGAATGAATTGGCGCTGGCCTCGTTGCCGGGAGACTTTCCCGCGTTTGTGAAGACGGAGGTGGCACAGGAACGCATTGCCTTTCTATCGGGCGAACCAGACCGGTGGCGCAACACAACCGATCTGCCGTTGAAACATTTCAATGGGCCGGACCACTTTCTCGACCTCGAAGAACTGGCGGACTACAAACTGGAACCGGGTTCGCTGAGTCATTTCAGGTACGAATTCGCGGCACAACTGGCCGTGGCGCGCGCGCTTCATCCGACGAACTTTCCGCCGATTGATCCGGCCAGGAACGAGGATCACACGCGCGAACTGATTGGTTTTCTGCCGTGGACGATCACAGAGTATTACGCGAAATTGAAGTCGGCATTCTCGTATCTCAAGACCTTCGAGGAACTGGGCACGCCGGAGGAAATCATCAACGCCCAGCAGAACATCATCTACCTCATGGGCGTGATGGGTCACTTCGTGGGGGACGGGTCGCAGCCTTTGCACACGACGAAAAATTACAACGGTTGGGTGGAAGCAAATCCCCACGGTTTCACAACCAGCAAGTCATTTCACGCCTGGATTGACGGCGGCTTCATTCAAAAGGCCGGTTTGGATATGCGGAGGATGAATGCGCAGTTGCGTCCGGCGCGAATGCTTTGGCCTGGTGACCCTAAGGCCAAACACGACGATGTGTTTCCGCTTGTGATGACCTATCTGCTGGCTCAATACAAACTCGTGGAGCCGCTGTATCAACTTGAAAAGGAGGGGAAACTTTCCGGCGAAGGCGAGGCCGGACAAGGCGGGCGTGAATTCATTTCCCGGCAAATCGTTGTCGGCGGGCAGATGTTGGGCGACCTGTGGTATTCAGCATGGGAACAGGCGATGCCCGATGGGTATCTCAAGACGCAGTTAAATAAGCGCAAACTGGCCAATGAAGCAAAACCGCCATCGGGAAAAGAGAAGAATTGAAGGTGGCGGGTTGAAGGTTCATTTTGTTGACGGAATTGCGGCTGCACCAGAACCGAACGCGACATGATTCGAACTGCCGTCGGATATCACATAAGCCAGCAAGTCGAGAATTTGAGTTTCCTGGAGCGTATTCAGAATCCCGGCGGGCATGTTCGAAACCTTCGACAACTCACGTCGGCGAATATCGGTTTTGCGGATCGTGATGGCATCCTCGCCCTGTGGAGTAGCCGGGCGGCCAACCCCAGGCGTGGTGCTGGCTGATACTCCACGGGGCAAGGTCGCCGTCTGGGGAAGAACCACCACCACCTGGTCGTCCTCGCGCACGATTCGACCGTTGCTGATCTCGCCGGATTTCGTTTCGATCTCAGTCGCCGCATATCCTTCCACAATGACCTTTGAGGGGAGCACAATTGATTCAAGCAGGTCATGCAATGACAGTCGTTGGCCTGCACCGGTCAAGTCAGGCCCGACGCTGCCAACATCGCCGGCGAACCGATGGCACTGGCCGCAACCCGCCAGCTTGAAGGCAGCTTTGCCCGAGTCGAAGGAGCGTCCCTGTTTGGCCTGCTCAAGCTTTGGCAGGAGGTCGTCCATCGTCCAATCGCGCACAAATTGTTGCGCGGACTTCATGGCACGAATCCATTCGCGAAACAGCGCGACGGCCTGCTCGTCCACTGTCGCGATGACGACTGGTGGCATCTGGCCACGTCCACGCCGCGACAGCCGCTGCAACAGAATGGAACGATCTGGATCGCCGGGCGCAACCAGCATCGCGTTGTTGATGCCGAAGGTGTCGTGTTGCGGTCGCGCGCCAATCACATTCATGTCGTCCGCTTTGGTGCTAAAACTAAGAATCATTTTCGAGTTGCCGCCCCCGGTTCCGACATGACACACCGAACAGTTCGCGTGGAGATATGAGCGGGCGCGGGCTTCGAGGGATTGGGTTACGTCGTAAGGATTGACCAATTCCAAGTGGGCCTCTCCCCCTTCCGTGCCACCCTCCTCTCCCCTTACCTTTGCGGAGAGGGAGGAGTCGGAGGGGGGAGAGGGCGAATAAGCTACCGTCAGTCCAGTCAGGGACTTGGGAAGCGAATTGGTGAACAGGCCGAGGTGGCGCAAGGTGCGCAACTGATTGTCTTTGACGCCGCCGTAATCATGCACTCTGTTCATCTGCTGTTCCGTCAGACCGAGGACGAAGTTGGCCGCGCGACTGTGGCAGGCGCTGCATTCCGCACGACCCGGATAATGCCAGACTTGTCGGCGGACACCGCCCGGTGCGCGAGGGTCCTGGATCACGAATTCTTTCTGCCCGCCGGTTTTCTGAACCAGCGTCGCGTCGGATTGCGCGTCGTCCCAGCGATAAGAGTAACCAACCCACTGACCGGATTGACGGGTGAGCAGCCGCGTCTCGAGGCGCTGGCGGGACGCCGCGTGGCCAGCCTCGCGCTCCAGCGAAAGTGTTTGCACGAGCACCGCGCCGTTGGTCAGATTCCAACTGCCGGTGGAGCTGTAATCCAGACGAGTGTCGTCGGGCAACGCGATGAATCGTTCAGCCGAGGCACCATCCGCCCACGCCGGCGCATTCACCGAGTACGGAATCACCCCGGGCTGCACCTGGTGGGCGCGAGTGGAAGCGAACAAACCGGTTTCGCTCAGGCGCGTCGGGAATGTGGGCATCGCGCTTTGTTTGGGCGATCGAACCAGACGACAAATGTTGCCTGCGTGGTCGGCGATCAACAGTTGGCCGCGTTGATCGACGACGAAAGCCGTGATTTGCAGTTCGGTGTCCGCCAACTCATGGTGCCAGGTCACGCGTTTCCCGTCGTGGCGCATGCCCCAGATTTTGCCGGTCGAGTAATCACCGTAAACGTAAACGCCGTCGAGGTCTGGAAACTCGGCGCCGCGGTAGACGACGCCCCCCGTCAGCGAGCGCGCTTCCGAATGGCTGTGCTCGATGGTGGGCAGAACGACCGGCGTCGGACCGAGCCTGCGGTTAAGGTAGAAAGGATGACTGCCTTCATAGACGCTCCATCCATAATTCTCACCGCGACCCACCAGATGGGCCGTTTCCCAAAGGTCCTGCCCGTTGTTGCCCACCCAGATTTGACCGGACTTGGGATCGACGGTCAGTCGCCAGGGATTGCGCAGACCGTAGGCCCATTTTTCTGGTCGGGCGTCTTTACGTCCAACGAAGGGATTGTCCTTCGGCACGGCGTAAGGCTGCGTGGCGTCCGCGCGATCGACATCGATGCGCAAAATACCGCCGTTAAGCCCGCTGAGGTCCTGGCCGGTCACCCAATCATCCGAATCACTGGAGCCGTCGCCGCTGGAAATGTAAAGCAACCCATCGTTCCCAAACACAAGGCCACCGCCGTCGTGGCCCTGGGAATGCCACTCGATGATGGGATGCGCTGATTCGGGATCACAGCGAAATGGGGGATGACGCGCTACGAAGTAGCGCGAAATGCGGTTCGTGCGTTGCTGCTCGGACGTGGTGCCATTGCTAAACACAAAGATGTAGCCGTTGGTGTGATAGCCCGGATGAAACGCCAAGCTGTAAACGAGGCGGTTACTTAGCGCCAGGAACGTTTCCACCTGCGCCGTGTTTGGGTCATCATGCAGCTGGAGGATTCGCGACGGTTTGTTCGTCTCCCCGCCTTGCAAGATGACGAACAACCGGTCCGTTCCCGGTTCCGCAGTGATGAAAATTGGCAGCTTCCATTCGAGGTTCGTGAAAGTCCTTTCGACGGTGTACCGCAACGGTGGATCAGGTGAGCCGACCAAACGGGAGGTGGTCCAGGGAATCCGGCGTTCGATGCCGAAAGGGGGTTCATCGGCTGCGTGGAGGACATTGAGGGTCACGATTGCCAAGGTCGCGACGAAGCAGACCATCATCAGGCTCGCCCTTCGCGTGCGCCGACGCCTGGCCGGTCCCAAGAGAGGAACGATCCGCCGTTCTTTGCTCCACTTTTGGGAGGGGTAGGGGATGGGTCGGTCGAGCGCGGGTTCATGGCTTGGGCGGCCGCGCAAGATTCCTTTTCTGGCTTTCCAATTCGTTTTCATTGTTCAGACCAGGGTCGCATCGGCGGTGGCGGCGGCGGTGCTGACCAGCGCCAGATGGGTTGATATTTCAGCATCAGATATGGAGTTTCAATGCGCCGCTGGTTTTCTTTGAGCGAAACCAGCAGGGCGTCCAAGGTGCCGCTGGTCAAAAGAGTTCGTTCGATGTTCCACGTCGGTTTGCCCGTCAACATCATCTGTTCGATGCCGTGCAGCAGCAAGGCGAAGTGCATCGCCGGCCGGCCTTCCTGCGTCCAGAACTGCGAGGACTCGAGGCGATCCTCGTCAGCGTAGCGCCATGCGGCAGTCCATCCGGTCGCGGCACCGCTCAACTCCAAGAGATGTGCGCGCAAGCCGTCCGCGTATTCCACGCGAAACAATTTCGGTTCGCGGACGACTTCGCGGAGCGGACGGGCGTGGTTTTCCGGTTGTGACTGTCGCCGCCACGCGGCCTCGAACAATTGAACGTCGAACGCCTTTTCGTCAAACGCGCGCCACACCGCTTCCCCGGAAAAACTCTGCACGGCTTGAATGCCGGTCTCGCCCCCTTGACGTTGCTCTGCCAGGGCCTGAACGAATTCCAGAGTGTGAAAGCCGTAGGCATCCGTCGTGGGCAGGCTGATGGCGACGATCTCGCGGATGCGCGCGCTGCGTTTGACGTCAGCGGGCGGATGCCGCCACGTGCCGGGCAATGACGACCCCGCCATCAGGGGAACGTTCAACTCCTGCGCCGTGTCGTAAATGTATCTGGCGTCCGCCCAATTGTCGGAAAGATGCTTGTCGATAAAGACCGGCACGACGCGGCCACTGGCTCGAAAGACTTTCAACACTTCCTCCCAGAACCGCCGTTTGGGATATTGCGTATTGCCGGTGGGCGATTTGGGATAATCCCCGTGTTCGGCGATGAGCAACACACCGTCCACGGCCAGCCGACCGGTGCCAAGGGTGAGCGCATCTTCAATCGTCTGGCTGAGCCGAAACCGATGGGATGCGGCGAGCAATCGGCTGATGTCGTCGGCCGGTCGCTGGTCTGTGTAAAGCGAAACGAGCTTGAGCGGAGAGTCCTTGCCCTTGCCGTCGAGCGTGTCGGTCTGAAGCAGGCGGCTGACGATCACGTCAGCGTGCGCGTTATGCCGATAAACGGTAACGATGGCGGCGACGTTTTTGGTGGGAGCTGGGTTGATCGGCCCGCCCGCGCGCGCGCGGACAGTCGCGTTTACACACGTGCAAACGAGAACGAGCCGGGGCAGCCGGATCGACCAACGCCAGCAGAGCCGCAGTAGCCGTTGGTCAGTTATCATCTTCGGTTGAATTTACATTCGATAACCGAACTCGAACCGCTGAGTAAATAAAAATTGCGGAACGCGAAAGCGGACTGCCTGCCAACCGGCGGGCATCCCGATGCCGTGCTGACTCTCACCTCTCAGTGAAATCGCGTGATCCGATGGCGCTCCTTGCGCTTTTTCCGATGGAGATAAGTGTCAATGACCAGGAGGACAAAAATGAAAACACCAGCAAGACAGAGCACGATAATGACAGGCTTGTCGTGCCACACTTCGCTCACAAACTTGAAGAAGTCCAAATTCATGGTTTCTCAACTTACACCATTTCATCCGAAACCAAAATCGCCGTCGCGCTCGAGTTATATTGGGGTTTGGGGAGGCTCCCGCGTTTGGGATACTTCTACAAATCGATTTCAGGCGCCACCGCAATTCTCGTCCGGTGCCATCTCGACGGCAGCCTGCGGATCAACTCCACCCGTTCGATCGAATCTGGCGATGGCTGTCGCGCCGGGATCATCTTGTTTTTGAACTTGTACTCCCCTGCGGCCGATGCGTCGAGGCCACTGCGCCCGCCTGCGGCTGCGAAGCGCGACCACGGAGTCGGCCTGGTCGCTGATCAACAGACCCAGAGGCGGGACAGACTCGACTCCGTGAAGCCCACTCGTCAGAGCGACCAGTTAATGAGCCCGTGAAATACCGCTGCCCGCCCCGAAGCTGAACGGGTTGTCGGAAAACGCCGAAGCGTTTGAACCTCGGCCGGACATCGTTTGACTCTCATTTCCCATTCCACCCGCCGCGCGGTGGTCGGGAGTTGCACAACCAACCAGCAAAGTCGCGGCTCCGATCAAAGCCAATAGTTCTTTTACGATTTGGATTTTCATTCAGTTCCTTTTGCTAAACGATTTGGTCCCGTCGGTTTCATTGCAACCCTCTTCGTTGGCTTCCCCAGCCTATCTTGGAGGCTGCGCTATCCCGGAAAGTTTGCACGCTGTCACCAATTCCCAGGTTTGGTCGGTTGCGCTTCGTGTAGAAAAGCGGCGCTGGAAGAACACCGGCCGAGATGGAAGCGCTGGGAACGGAACCCGAAATCCGAAGTTCGACTTCCGGGATGCCAAAGAAATCCGAAGCCCGAACGCTCCTGATCCAGCGGTTGGCTTTGGAGCCATTGCTCCGCCCTGCTGCACGAGCGTATTTGGGCCATCGGATATCGGCCTGCTTCGGTGTTTCGAGAATTCGAAATCAAGCTCATTGCACCGTCGCCTGCCCGCTTGCGAACCGCCGCAATCGGAGTAATGGTATCCAGCTAAACCGGGACGACCGTCGTTCCGGGTCGAATGCCTGTCGAACTCCTAACTGACGCCGGCCAGTGCGCGCCGGCGTGCTACCCGCAACGCGTGGGCGCCATGGCCACGCAGCGCGCGGCGCCGCCCGTTCGTAAATTCTCGCGACACCAGTTCTGGTTGATCCGGTTGGCGCTCATCGGTTTGTTCGCATGGGATCCGGCGTTGGGCCTCGCGCAGTCCAGCAGACCGGGTATGGGTTCAATTCCCTACGCTGATGCGGCGGGGACTGGCGTCACGTTTCGGGTCTGGGCACCACACGCCGCATCCGTAAACGTGCCGGGCACTTTTAATGGCTGGAGCACGACTGCGAATCCGCTGGTGCAAGAAGGCTTGTCAGGGCTCTGGTCCGCGGACATTCCCGCCGCGAGAGCCGGTCACGAATACAAATACTTCATCAATGGAAGCTATTGGTGGAAGGATCCGCGTAGCCGCAAGGTGACTTACAGCGGCTACGATTCCCCCGGCGCCAACTCGATCATCTACGATCCTGGTGCGTTCGATTGGATGGGCGATGCGCGTCTCGCCGTCAACGCGCCCAATTTGGTCATCTACGAGATGCATGTCGGGACATTCCATGATCCGACCCCTGCCTCCGGCGGGCCGGGCAAGTTTATGGATGCGATTGCGAAACTCGATCACTTGTCAGCGCTCGGTGTGAATGCGGTCGAGTTGCTGCCGATTGCGGAATTTCCCGGCGACAACAGTTGGGGATACAATCCGGCGGACCTCTATGCCGTTGAAAATAGCGGCTACGGCGGGCCGGACGGGTTGAAGTCATTCGTGCGCGCCGCGCACGGGCGCGGCATTCGCGTTCTGTTGGATGTGGTCCACAACCATTGGGGCCCGACGGATTTCGAGCTGTTTGGTTTCGACACGGGATCAGCGAACCGCTTCTACGTTTATACCAACTCAGGCATCTGCTGCACAGCGTGGGGCAACCGTCCCAATTATGCCAACGAAGGAGTTCGGTCGTTCATCATTGATAACATCCGCATGTGGCAGGACGAGTATCACGTGGATGGCTTCCGCTGGGATGCGGTGGGCGCGATGCGACATTACGATCCGGGTTATGTGTCCATTCCCGAAGCGGACACGCTGATCCAATACATCAACTCGGCCGTCATTGACAGCAACTCCATCAGCATTGCCGAAGACGACTCGTCTGGCATGGATTTTGACGCGCAGTGGAACACAGGTTTCGGGGACACGTTGATCGCTCAAGTGACCAAAACGAGCGACGCGGACAGGGACATGAATGTGTTGTCGGCCGTGATGAGCGGGGCTGGTTTTGCGCGGGTGCTCTATTCTGAGAGTCACGATTTGGTCGGCGACCTCAACGGTCCGGCGAATCAGCGTTTGCCCAAGCGAATCGATCCAGCGACACCCGACAGCTATTGGGCGCGCAAACGTTCCATGCTGGCGGCGGCAACGGTGCTGACGACACCTGGTATTCCCATGTTGTTCATGGGGCAGGAATTGTTGGAGGTGAACCAATTTGGAACCGGGAACCCGCTCCAATGGTCGCGCACCAACACGTATGCGGGAGTGCTGGAATTTTATCGCGACCTGATTCAACTTCGGCGCAACCTGGACGGCGTCAGCCTTGGCCTGACCGGGCCGAACCTGACCTGGCACGTGGTCCGCGATGACACAACATACAAACTGCTCGCCTTCCATCGCTGGGGCGCCGGCCCGAATGACCAGGTGATGGTCGTGCTCAACTTTGCCAACACCGTAATCCCGAGTTATTGGATTTCCGGCTGGCCGGCCGACGGGGTGTGGTACGCCAATCTCAATTCTGATTCGACCCGGTACGGTTCTGACTTTGGCAACCTGGGCAGCGCCCGCGTCACGGTGTCCGGTGGCAGCGGTGAAATCGCCATCGGCCCGTACAGCGTCTTGATCCTGTCACGACAGGACCTGGCCGCCGCGGTGAACTCACAACTCGAGTTCACCAGCGTGCACAATGAAAATGGAAACCTGGTTCTGAACTGGACCGGTCCGACCCGCCTTTGGCAGATTATCCAACGCGCGGCGAGCCTTGCGGGACCGTGGAATGATATTTACACCAATGCACCGCCGACGCCGATCACCAACGTGTTCGTCGTGCCCGGTCCGATAGCCTCACCGGCTTACTTCAGAGTCAACGCGCGTCCGTGACGCTACGGTGGCTATCAGGTTTCAGGTCAAAAGCCGCTTACCAAAGCAACGGCACCCAACATGGTTTCTGCTTCTCTCATTTTGGTGTTCGCTTTGTTCGTGGTGTCCTCCAACGCCGCAACGAACCGAGCTGGCTTCCAACTTGCGTCGCGCGGAGGTTTGAGGTTAGATGACCGGCGTCCAGTGTGGGCAAGGCTGTGCGCGGCCCCAGTGGCACGTCGGACGGCAAACGGATCGGTGAGACATGGCGCATACGAAACAGACCGGGCCTAAGGACAGCAGGAAACGCATCCTGTTGGTGGACGACCACGCCGTCGTGCGTTTCGGCATCGCGCAATTGATCAACCGCCAGGGCGACCTTGTCGTTTGTGGCGAAGAGGAAGACGCCTCGAAAGCATTGAGCGCCATTGAACGGTTGAAGCCCGACCTAGTCATCGCTGACATTGCGCTCAAGGACAGCAGCGGCCTGGAATTGATGCGCAACATCAAGGCACAACATCCCGGTCTGCCGGTGCTCGTCGTCAGCGTTCACGATGAAGCCATCTACGCAGAAATCGCTTTCCGCGCCGGCGCCTTGGGTTATCTGATGAAAGAGGCGGTGCTGGAAAAAATACCCACCGCCATCCGCCGGGTATTGAGTGGAAACATTTACGTGAGTGACGCGCTCGGCGCCAAGATGCTGCAGCAACAGGTCCGCGGGCAGACCGACATTCACCAATCCCCGGTCAAGAGTCTGAGCGACCGCGAACTGGAAGTCTTCCAGTTGATCGGGCGATGGAAGAAGACCAAAGACATCGCCGCCGAACTCCATCTGAGCGTCAAGACCGTCGAGTATTACCGCGAGCAGATCAAACGCAAACTCGCCTTGAAGGATGCGGGTGCACTGACGCAATACGCCACGTCCTGGGTGCAGCGCGGCATTCCCTCCTGACCACGTCGGTCGCGACCCTGACCTCCCGCTCCATCGCCTGATCTTCCATGCTTCCCGGATACCCCAGGGGATTCCCTTGGACTGCATTCCGTTAGTTTTCCGGGGCATCATCGGTGCTATTCCCCGATTGTGAGGTGGGCCGGTGCGACTTACGGTGCATCAGTTGGAAGAAAACATGAGGACATTCTACCCATTATGAACGACAAGATTTGTTTGCACCGGAAAGCCAATTGTGCAGCGACGGTGTTGGCGTTACTCGCCTTGCTCTTTGTCAGCGGCGCAAGCCGCGGCTCAACACTCGTGTTGGAAGGTCAAAACAAAGGTAACGCCAGCAGTTGGTTCGCCGGCAACCTTCAGAACTGGCTGGAACTGGATTACATTCCGTGCCGCGTGCGCATCACGGGCGGCCCCGTCAACAGTCAAATGCTCACCATCTCGTTTCCTCACATTACCGGCACCACGCCCGGCTTCCAAAACCTCTACAACTTCACTGCCTCGCCCAACGTCGTTTTTGTCACGCCGCCGAAGCTCACTGCGCCTTTGGTTGGTGATTGGAGCTACAGCTTCACAGTCAGCGTCACGGATAACAAAACCGCCACGATCCAGTTTCTCGCACGGCTGGCAGCAGGCGCGCACCTCAACACCGGCAGTTCGCTGATGCTCCGGGGCGATCCGGAGTCCATGGGCAACCTCCAAATTCACAAGCCAGGCCCCGGACCGGGTCAGCCCGACCTCGCGATCGTTAAGACGGGACCCGCCACAGCTCCGCAAGGGGGAACTATCACTTACTCACTCGCCTACACCAATCAGGCGGCCACCAACTCCGCCGTCGGAACGCAGATCAGCGACATCCTGCCACCCGAAATCACCGTGGACGCCAACAGTCTCTCCGCCAATGCTCTGCTCATCGGCAACACCATCTTCTGGGACCTCACCAATGTCCTCGCTCACGCCAGCGGACAAGTAACCTTTCAAGCTGTCATCAATATCAACACCCCCGTCGGCCGTGTCGTCACTAATTATTCCCAGATTCTCAGTTCGGAAGACGACGCAAACTATGCCGATAACACTTCCACATGGCTCACAACGGTGACCCCTGGTTGTTCGGCGCCGGTGTTGACTTGCGCGAGCGACAAATCAATCGAGTGTGGCACCCCTTGGACGTTTGATGTTCCCGCGGCCAGCGATGCCGCCGCCTCCAACTCGCTGAGCGTCGTGAGCACCACAACTAACGCTCTTTGTGGTCAGACCTTCAGTGCGACCCGGACGTGGCAGGCGACGGATGCCTGCGGCAACACTGCCCAATGCAGTCAGACGGTGACCATTGTGGATACGACTCCGCCGACGTTTACATGTTCGACCAACAAAACTGTGCAGGCTGGTGCCACATGGACATTTGACGAGCCTGCAGCAATTCACGGTTGCGGCAGCAACGTGATCAGCATCGTCAGCACGGTGACCAACACCAGCGGTCATTGCGGCACGACCTTTGACGCGACCCGGACATGGCAGGCCACGGACGCCTGCGGCAACAATTCACAATGCAGCCAGAAGGTGACGATTGTCGATACGACGGCGCCGGTGATCGATTGCAGCGCCAGCCCCAACAAGACTGTGCAACAGGGGACGGCCTGGACCTTTGATCCGCCGACGGCGACCGACAACAGCGGCGGCAACGTGATCACGATCGTCAGCACGGTGACCAACACCAGCGGTCATTGCGGCACAACCTTTGACGCGACCCGGACATGGCAGGCGACGGATGCCTGCGGC
>JACQFP010000019.1 GCA_016200005.1 Verrucomicrobiota bacterium
CCCCGATGGAGACATTTACTACCTCCGCCACGCTCCAGACCCAGAAGCCAAACCCATCGTTCTGCTCCATTGCCCAGTGTTCTGAATCCATTCCAACTTTGATCGCACACTCTTTTCCAACTTTGTTTGCTACACGACACACGTTCACGCCTTGGTTGCGTTTGTACAGTCCGGGTGGCTTGTTGCTAAGCTCGGGCTTTGGCGCGTTGGCGGGCGAAGTGTCCGCACGGGCGACCAACAGTGGGACATTTATTGTCGTTGTTGGAGATGGCAACGGTGCGTTGAGCGGCTCAGGCAATTACCGATTGACGCTGGCCAAGACGGGCGATCCGGTGGTGGTGTCTGCGGGGGACGACGGCGGGCCGTTGACCAACGGGGTGATGCACATTGGAACCATTTTGACCGGCGACCTGGACATGTGGACGTTCACGGCCAACAACGGGGACAACCTTATTGTGCGGCTTGGCGAGATCAGCGATACCAACACGTTCACGCCCTGGTTGCGCTTGTATGGTCCGAACGGTGCGTTACTGGATTCCGGCTTTGGAAGCTTGGCAGCCGAAGTGTCGATAGGGGCGACGAACAGCGGCACGTTTATTGTAGTTGTTGGAGATGGCAACGGTGCATTGAGCGGATCGGGTACTTACCGTCTGACGCTGGCCAAGACGGGTGATCCGGTGGTGGTGTCTGCGGGGGATGATGGCGGGCCGATGACCAACGCGGTGTTGCACACCGGTGCCATTCTGACCGGCGATCTGGACATGTGGACTTTCACGGCCACCAACGGCGACAGTATCGTGGTGCGAGTGGGTGAGATCACCGATACCAACACGTTCACGCCCTGGTTGCGTTTGTACGGTCCGAATGGCGCACTGTTGAGTTCAGGCTTCGGTGCGTCGGTGGGCGAGGTGTCCACCCGAGCGACCAACAGCGGGACGTTCATCGTGGTTGCCAGTGACGGCAATGGCGCTTTGAGTGGATCGGGTACATACCGTCTGACGCTGGCCAAGACGGGCGATCCGGTCGTGGTGTCCGCGGGGGATGATGGCGGGCCGATGACCAACGGGGTGCTGCACACGGGTGCGATTCTGACTGGCGATCTGGATCTATGGACGTTCACGGCGCAAATCGGGGAAGGCATCGTGGTACGGATCGGTGAGATTTCCGACACCAACACGTTCACGCCTTGGATACGTTTGTATGGTCCGAGCGGCGCGCTACTGGATTCTGGATTTGGAGCCGTCGCGGGAGAAGTCGCGGTAACGGCAACGAATACCGGAACGTTCATCGTGGTGGTGGGTGACGGCAATGGCGCATTGAGCGGATCAGGTGCTTACCGTCTGACCTTGGCCAAGACGGGTGCAAGCCTTGCGGTTGCTCCCGGCGACGAAGGCGGATCGATGAGCAACGGGATCAATCCAGAAGGGGTGATCAATATTGGTGATCTGGACGTTTACGCGTTTACGACCTGCAAAGGAGAGCACATCACCTTGCAGCTTGATGAACTGACCGACACCAGCGGCAATTTTACTCCTTGGTTGCGGCTCTACGGTCCTGGCGGCGCGCTGCTGGGATCGGTTAGCGGGGCGACGACCGCGCAAATCAACGTGACCGCGACCAACAGCGGCACATTCATTGCAATTGTCAGCGACGGCAATGGTGCCCTCAGTGGCACCGGCACGTACCGTCTGACCAGCAACGGCCTTTCCGATGAGTTGAGACTTTGCACCCCGATCATTTCTGGTATGAACGTCAACCTCGGCGCCGTCGGCGGAATTTCCAATGCCACTTATGTCGTGTTCACCCACACGAACCTCACGATTCCGGTGACATCCTGGACGCCGATTTTGACAAATCAACTCGACTCATTCGGCGTGTTCAACATCACAATCACCAACGTGTTCAACCCGACCGAGCCGAAAAGGTTCTTCCGGTTCTTGCAGGAATAACTCCAGCCTCCACGCGGTGATAATGGGACTGGTTCGGATTGAGTCAGATGGTGGTACGAGAGATCGGTGATTAAGTCTGCACCATCGGGTCCGTCCGTCCGGGTTGACTCTTGCGCCGATCCTGGCGGCCATCAACTCAGGCAAGGCGCCAGGCGAGGTCTTCGAATTTGCCTCTCTTTATGAGCGAAGTGACCCGCATTCTCGAATCGATTGAGCAGGGCGAGAAACATGCCTCTGCCGACCTGCTCCCGCTGGTCTATGATGAACTGCGGCAACTGGCTGCCCAAAAACTTTCTCGCGAAAGGCCGGGACAAACCCTCCAGGCCACCGCGCTCGTTCACGAAGCGTGGTTGCGGTTGATCGGTCCAGTTGAATCGTCTTGGAATGGCCGGGGCCACTTCTTTTCGGCCGCAGCCGAGGCCATGCGCCGCATTCTCGTTGAAAACGCCCGCCGCAAGAACCGTCTCCGGCACGGCGGCGGCCTCCAACGGGTTGACGTTGATGAAGTCGAGGTGGCTTGTGGGATGCCTTCCGAAGAACTGCTGGCCGTGAACGAAGCCTTGGGTCAACTGGAACAATTGGATGCTACGGGTGCGCAAATAGTGAAGTTGCGCTTTTTCGCCGGCCTGACGCACCCGCAAATTGCCGAGGCGCTGGGTATCTCTTTGACGAGCGTCGAGCGCTCCTGGGCTTTCAGTCGAGTCTGGCTGTTTGAACAAGTCGGCGGCCGAGGAGTGAAGGACTGAAGAATCGCGCGTTTTTGTGAAGGGAAAATGCCCCATACATCGCACGTTAGAATGGGATACTCCGAGGGCGCTTGAATGAAATGATCTTCCGTGGGGGTCGGAGCGCGGCATTGATGCCGCTTCAACTGCGGTCCGGAACGAAGCATCAGGATGGATTTGCACGCCTTTCTCTGTGAACGGTGAGGCGGCATGAATGCCGCGCTCCTTTGGTTTAGACGTTGGGGATTCAATTGAAGCGTCACGATTTATGGACTGGCAGAAAGTAAAAGCGATTTTCACAGAAGCCGCCGGGATGGCTTCGCCGGCGGAGCGTGCCGCATATCTCGATTCAGCCTGCGCAGGCGATCAGTCGCTGCGTGCGCAGGTGGAATCCTTCCTCGCCGATCAGCTCAAGCTGGGAGATTTTCTCGAACCTCCATTTGTCCAAACCTCCACAGACGATCCGGAAACCGTCGGCACCCGCATCGGCCCGTACAAGGTTCTCCAGAAAATCGGTGAAGGTGGATTCGGTATCGTCTATATGGCCGAACAGGACGAACCCATCCGACGCAAGGTCGCCCTCAAAGTCATCAAAGCAGGGATGGACACCAAACAGGTGATCGCCCGCTTTGAAGCCGAGCGGCAGGCCCTGGCGATGATGGATCATCCGAACATCGCACGCGTTTTCGACGCCGGCGAGACGGACACGGGCCGGCCTTACTTCGTGATGGAACTGGTCAAAGGGATTCCACTGACCGAGTTCTGCGACCGCAAAAAGCTCAACGCCCGCGAGCGCCTCGAATTGTTCATCAAGGTTTGTCAGGCCGTCCAGCACGCCCATCAGAAAGGGATCATTCACCGCGATCTCAAGCCCTCCAACGTGATGATCACGATGCTGGACGGGCAGCCTGTTCCCAAGGTCATTGACTTCGGCGTTGCCAAAGCCATCGAACAACGGCTCACGGAGAAAACCCTTTTCACCCGCTACGACCAGTTGATTGGGACGCCGGCCTACATGAGTCCGGAGCAGGCCGAGTTAAGCGGGCAGGATGTGGACACGCGCAGCGACATCTATTCGCTGGGCGTGTTGCTTTATGAACTGTTGACCGGCACACCGCCGATTGATGCGGAGACCCTGCGCAAAGCCGGTCTGGATGAAATCCGGCGGCTGATCCGCGAGACCGACCCGCCCCCACCTTCCACGCGACTCACCCAGGAACTCGTAGCAGCCGATAAGGTAGGGCGCGTCACTCCGCGCGCGTCGTCGTCGGATGAAAGCATATCTGATGGCGCGCACGGAGTGACGCGCCCTACCCCGAAATCCGAAGAGGAAGTCAGGGCCTCCTCACGTCGGCTCCTACAACTGAAGGAAACGATCCGTTTCGTCCGTGGCGACCTGGATTGGATCGTGATGAAGTGCCTGGAGAAAGACCGCGCATGCCGATACGAAACAGCCAATGGCCTCGCGATGGATCTACAGCGGCACTTGAATCACGAACCTGTCGTCGCCCGTCCGCCCGGCAACCTTTACCGCTTCCGCAAATTTGCCCGGCGCAACCGGATTCAGGTGGCCTTTGCGGCGAGCGTTGCGGCGGCGCTGATAGTGGGTCTGGTCTTTGCAGTGATCGGATTTGCAAAAGCAAGGCAAGAACGGGACCGGGCACTGGCAGCGGAAAGGCAGGCGAAAGCTCAACAGCAAATCGCCCAGACGGAAGCCGCCCGCAGCGCACAAGTGGCGAAATTCCTGAAAGATATGTTGGGCGGCGCGAGTCCCGCCATCGCCCAAGGCCGCGACACCACGATCCTGCGGGAAATTCTGGATCGAACGGCAGGCAGGCTGGAAAAGGAACTGGCAAGTCAGCCCGACGTGGAGGCCGACCTGCGCGCAGTGCTGGGCCAGATCTATCTTGATCTGGACGACTACACGAATGCTGCCGCGATGTACGAGCGGGCGCTGAACTTGCGCAAGAGAGTGCATGGCGACCAGCACCTGGATGTTGCGGTTTCGCTGTACTTCCTCGCGGATCTGCGCCAGCGGCAACGCCGGTATGCCGAGGCCGAGAGCTTGTTTCGCGAAGCCCTGGCCATACGTCGGAAACTGCTTGATACAAACCATCCTGATGTTGCCAGATCACTCCACCGTCTTGCGAGCGTGCTGGCCGGTCAGGACGGAGCCAAGTCTGCTGAAGCCGTCACGCTGTATGCCGAGGCCGAGCGTTTGACGCGCGAACTGCTGGAAACCCGGCGCGCGGCATCGGACAATGAGCCCCACGAAATCCTCAGAATAATGGGGCGCTTGCGCGGAATCCTAATGCGCCAAGGCAAGTACGCCGAGGCCGAGTCCGTCATCCGTGAAGCGGGAACACTGCGGATGCAATTGCCGGAAGTGGAAAGAACCACTATTGGCGGAGGCCTTTTCGATTTGTCGGGATTCCTAATCAGCCAGAACAGGTTGCACGAGGCAGAGGCAGTCAGTCGCGAAGTATTGGCGGGTCGGAGGCGAGTCTTCGGCGATCAACATCGCGAGACCGCCCAAGCCCTCTCGGTCTTGGCCAATGTGCTCAAAGCCCAAGGGAGACTGCCCGAAGCCGAAACCGCTGTTCGCGAAGTGCTGGCGATTTTCGACAAAATTGCTCCCGGAAGTTGGGAGACTTTCTCCAACCGGATCAAGTTGGGCGGCATCCTGCTCGCAGAGAAAAAATATGAAGAAGCCGAACCCTTGCTGCTCGCCGGTTACGAGGGCATCAAACAGCGAGGCGACCAGTCCCCGGTCAGTTACGAGGGGACTCTGAAACAGGTGCTCCAGCAACTGGTGCAACTCTACGAGGAAACGGGGCAGGCAAAACAGGCCGCCGAGTGGAAACAGAAGCTGGCCGAGTTCGACCAAGGCGAACGCCAGAAGCCAGCCGTCGTTCCCAATCCATAGAAGCTCCCTTATCAATAATCATAGCAGCGGACGTCTGTCCGCTCAATTCTCAAGCGGCGCATCGCGGCCCAGTTCCCGGCGCGCGGCCTTCAGGCCGCTTCAGCACCCGGCTGTCGAGATGCGCCTGTTTAACGAAAAAAAGTCAAAGCCTGCTCTCGCCTGCTGCTGGTTGGAAACTTTTTCATCTTTCTTGAAGGGTTTTCCGCCGCCACGTCGCACTGAAGGATGAAGCCAGCACAACCGCCAAATTCAGCGAAAGGCTATTAATATGCAGACACATCGAAACTCCACGGAATCGTCAACGCACGCAGGCCAACCGCATTCGGCCGCCCGCCGCTTAAAACCTGCCATCCGCATCCTTTTCCTGCTCTGCCTTATGTTGCTCTGCAACAGCACTGCCCGTGCGCAGTTTGCGAGCGGCGGTGTTTACTACGGCAGTATTTCCGTACCGGGAGAAACTAACACCTGGACCTTCTTAGCTACCAACGGGGAGCAAATCGTGCTGCGATGGGCGCAGTTGAGTGCGACGAACGGTTCCGGTTACATGCGGGTTTATGCACCCGATGGCACCTTGCTGTACACGCCCGGGCTTGCTGGCGGGGTGCGAGAATACGCTTTCACAGCAGCGACTAACGGCACCTTCACGGTGCGCGTGACTTATGGCCCGACGGGCACGGGCACCTACCAGTTTCACTTCGTCAAGCTTCCCGGTGCGTTCATCATTCCACCGGGCGATGACGGCGGCGAACTGTCCGGCAGCGGTGGTGCGACCAACGGTGTGATCGGGGAACTGGGCGATCTGGACCTGTGGACTTTTTCGGCGACCAACGAGGAACGGATTGTGTTGCGACTTGCGTGCGGGTCTATGCTCCCGATGGCACGCTGCTGTACACGCCCGGACTCGTTGGCGGGGTGCGGGAATACGCTTTCACGGCGGCGACCAACGGCACCTTCACGGTGCTGGTGGCTGATGGTGGCGGCGGCAGCAGTGGCCCGATGGGGACGGGCACGTACCAGTTTCACTTCGTCAAGCTTCCCGGTGCCTTCATCATTCCACCGGGCGATGACGGCGGCGAACTGTCCGGCAGCGGTGGTGCGACCAACGGTGTGATCGGGGAACTGGGCGATCTGGACCTGTGGACTTTTTCGGCGACCAACGAGGAACGGATTGTGTTGCGACTTGCGAGACGAATAGTTACTTGGCTTCCATGCGGGTCTATGCTCCCGATGGCACGCTGCTGGTCACGTCCTCGCTTGGCGGCGTGAGAGAATACGCTTTCACGGCAGCGACTAACGGCACCTTCACGGTGCTGGTGGCTGATGGTGGGGGCGGCAGCAGCGGCCCGATGGGGACGGGCACCTACCAGTTTCACTTCGTCAAGCTGCCCGGTGCGTTCATCATTCCACCGGGCGACAACGGCGGCGCGCTGGCAGATGCTGTAAACTCCTTGGGGACTATCTCTCTAGGAGACATGGACCTCTGGTCATTCAATGCCTGCCAAGGAGACGGAATTACACTGCAACGAACGCAGTTGAGCGCAACGAACGGATTTGCGGCATGGATGCGAGTGTATGATCCCAACGGGGTGTTGATTTACAACGGAGCGACAGGCGGTGTGGACGAGTATGCGTTCACGGCGGCGAACAATGGCACCTTCGCGGTGCTGGTGGCTGATGGTGGGGGCGGCAGCAGCGGCCCAACAGGCACGGGAACTTATCAACTGACGGGCCTCGGCGTCTCAACGGGGTTGATACTCTGTAAGCCGGTCATCTCGGGAACGAATCTGTTTCTAAGCGGCGCAGGAGGCATGACCGCCAGCAATTTTGTTCTTTTGACCGCAACCAATATCGTCACGCCTTTGGCGGCCTGGACACCGATTCGGACAAACCAGTTCGATCAACTCGGCGTGTTCAGTTTCACAAACTTTTTCGACGTGAGCGAGCCCGAGCGGTTTTTCCGGCTCTTGTTGCCCTAGCCCTGCGTTGATCACATGGCTGGGCGGCGTTGAACCGCTGCCCGGCACGTCAGTCAGACCGCTTTTTTATTCCTGTTTCGGTGCTTCTTCCTTGGCGGAATAAAAATGTGCGGCGTTGGCTTCGGATTCCGGGGTGCTTTTGCCGGGCGGGATCTTTTGGGCATACAATCCCGGCGTCTTTTGTTTGCCCGCCTGCTTTGTTATCGCGGCGGTCCGTGACCGCCGGCCTTTGGTCTTGGGTGTGACAGGCAGCAACGGCGCGGTGAGTTTTTCGTAGAGCGAGAAAAGGAATTCCACGCGCTCGCGGTCGGAGTGGAACGGTTCGGGGCGATAGCATTTCTCCACAGCGCGATCCAGTTCCGTGTGCGCCTTGAGCAATTCGGGCGGCATGCTTTGGCCATCATACAAGTCTGCCAGTGAGGCAGAGGGATGATCCTTCTTGTTGGCGGGAAGAAATCCTGCCCGGCCATCGCCAAGTTCAATGCGCAGATCCAAAATGCGTTGTGCCAATTCTTCAATGCGCACCCAGCGCTCATCGCTCACACCGTCCGGCCATGGAAAATTGTTGTAAACTATCTTGTTCGAGTAGCGGTAATCCGACTTCAATCGCCCACAAACCTGACGCACCCAAGCCATATGCATCGCTGAGGAAAGCACGCCGAAGTGATAATGTTTCGCTCCGGGCACGAGCAAAACAAGGTTGCTAGCGATGATGTCTGGCCGCAGGAAGCCAATCGGAATATAACGACGACGTTCGCTGGAAACGGATGGAATGAGCAAATAGGGAACTTCCGGCTGACGGTTCTCGCCAAAATAAGCGGCAGACGTAGCCAACTTCTTTGTTGTTTCACGGCGGCTGTTCTTGCGGTGAATCGCTACTGCCTCAACGCAATCCATGACCGCTCGCATCGGGCGAAATTCTCCCGGATTTACACCGTGCAACCAAAGACACCATCGTTCCGTGCCATTCAGGAATTCTTCCGCTCCCACGAATCGTCGCAGAAACTTGGCGGCGTCAGGCTGTCGCTTGAGAAAATCTTCTTTAGAAAATCTCGTGAACAGCAAGTAGCCGCCATCGTTCGGCATGCTGCCGAACACAATTCCCGGCACGGCGCAAAGCGGTTTGCTCCGCGCAGAAATGCAAACATCTGACCCGGCAACTAGGTAGGGGCTGATGTTTGGCGCTTCTCTGACGGCGACAACCGTTTCAGTCGCCCGCTTTTGCTCCGCTTGTTTTGTTCGCGCAAACCCAGCCTCGTAGTCATAGATGCGCTTGCCGGTTTTGTCGAAACCGCCAAAACCAACGATGACGACGTGAACATGCGCTTTGCCACGCGCTTCGCTTTCCCATGCAAATGTCCGGTGTGCAAAATGAATTTTCAGATGGTAGCGCGCAAACAACTCGTTCCACAACACGCCAACCTGCTCGCCCTGCGTTACGGAGTTGGTTGAAACAAACCCAACCACAGCACGCGTGCCTTGAATGTATTGCCCCGCTTTGAAATACCACGCAGTTACAAAGTCGAGAAGCCCGTGTCCTTTAACATCGCCGCAAATCATTTCCATGTCCGCGTTTTGCTCCTTGGACATGAATTGTTTTCCAACAAACGGCGGATTGCCGAGGACGTAGCTGCATTTGTCCGGCGGCAGAACGGTTTTCCAGTCGAGCCGCAGTGCGTTGCCGCATTTGATGGTCGGCGATTTCTTGAGCGGCAGGCGCTGGTAAAGCTGGCCGAAGGCTTCGGAGACTTTCAGGTTCATCTGGTGGTCCATCAGCCAGAGCGCGACTTCGGCGATGCGCGCCGGCCATTCGCCAATCTCGATGCCGTAAAACTGGTCCACGTCCACCTGCGAGAGCCGGTTGATTTCGTCGAGCGTCAATTCCCGCTGGCCGCGGAAAAGTTCCATGAGCACCTCCAACTCCAATTGACGCAGTTCGCGGTAGGTGATAACCAGAAAGTTGCCGCAGCCGCAGGCCGGGTCGAGAAAGTGGAGGCGGCAAAGCTTGGCGTGAAACTCCTCCAGCCGCGCGCGGCGTCGGGTCGAGCGGTCGGCCTTGATGCTCTCAAATTCCGCGCGCAGCTCATCGAGAAACAGCGAGCGGACAACTTTGAGAATGTTCGTTTCGCTCGTGTAATGGCCGCCGATCTGCCGTCGCTCCTTCGGCTCCATGATGGATTGAAAGAGCGAGCCAAAGATCGCCGGCGAAATGCGCGACCAATCCTTGCGCGTGCAGCCGAGCAGCGCGTTGCGCATGTCGCGGTTGAAATCGGCAAAGCCAAGGTGTTCACCGAACAGGTCGCCGTTGACGTAGGGAAAGGCGGCGAGCGTCTCATCAAGGTTTTTCTGACGCTTTTCCGGCGGTGTGTTGAGAATCTCGAACAGGCGGGCGAGACATTGGCCGAGGTCCGAACCGTCTTCCTTGGTGCGGTTCTCGATGAACAGGTGAAAGGACTCGCGCTCGAAGATGCCAGTATCCTCGGCGAAGAGGCAGAACAGGATTCGGACGAGAAAGCGTTCGAGGTCGTGCCCGGTGTAGCCGCCGGCTTCGAGCGCATCGTGAAGGTCGCCCATGATCTGGACGGCTTCGAGGTTGACCGGGTCTTCCTCCTGAAGCGTGTGTTGCTTGTAGCCGGGAATGAAGGTGAAGTGCTGGACGTGGCGGTGAAATTCGGCGAGCGGGAATTCGTGCGTGACGCCGCGCTTCCTGTCGAGCAGCGGCAGGTCGCGTTGGTCTTCCGGCTCAAGATCGTGCAACGCAATGCGCGCGAAATCGGAGACGATGATGTAGCGCGGGATTTCGTCGTGCCGTGCCGGGTCGTTGGCCAGATCGCGGATGTACTGAAAAGCCTGAGTCTCTGCTTTGTGAAGGTCTTCACCGAATGATTTGTGTTCGACCACGAGGATGCTTGGCCAGAAAAGATCAATGCGCCCATAGTCGCCCGAAATTTTCTTTACCGCTTCTTCAAAGCTGGCGACGACGCGGCGTTTGATGCCGAAAACCTGGAAGAATTCGTTCCAGAAGGTTTGTTTCTCGGCGCTCTCGCTTTTGACACCCGCCCATTCGCGGGCAAACTTGATCGAGTTGTGGCGGATTTCGTTCCAGGAGATAGGCACGCGCTCTATTTACACGGAAAATGGCGGCGGGGGCAATGCTGAGTTCTTTGACGTTCAAAGAAAGTCCGCGTCTCCTCAGTTCACGAACGAGGCTTCGTTACTGAGCAGGAGTGCATGGGCATATTCCTGCCAGCGATTCAGCGTCTTGGGAGTTTGACGCACCGGCGAAGGCTTGGCTTGGTTGGGTCGCCGAGGTTTGTTTACCTGCCCGACGACGTTGGCAACCGTTTGAAACTCTGGGAATCGCAGGTCCGATTTCTCTTCCGGCTGGGGCGCTGAAACAAATTCCACGCCGAAACGAATCTCCTCCGGCGTGGGCGGGCGCTGGAAAAAAAGTTCGTAGAGAAAACGGACGCGGCCTTCCGCGGTCTTTTGTTTTTGAAACTCGTCGCGGTTGACCACGCGGCGGACCTGTTCGATGACCAGCGGGCTGTTCATCAGGAAAAGCGCCTGCTGCGGGACGGTCGTCTCGTAACGCTTGCCCATCGAGGACAAAGGATTGGCGAAGTCGAATGTGTTCAGCGCCTCCAACAGATCGGCACGGTCGATGTAACCGTAGATGCTGCGGCGAGGGGCCGTGGGTAATTGGAACGCGCCGGGCCGGTTCATGGCCGGACCGCGCCGCTGGGATTTGTGTGTGCCTTCAGAAAGATCCACAGGATGGCCGCCCACCGTCAAGTCGAGTTCACCGCCAAGATAGAGAATCGAATCGCGCAACGGTTCGAACTCCAACCGACGCACGTTCGCCCGCCACAACAGCCGGTTGAACGGATCTTTCTCGGCATAGGTCGGATTGTTCTTCGTGCTCTGTTGATACGTTGCGGAAAGGAGAATCGACTTGTGCAGTTTCTTGAGCGACCAGCCGTCGTCCATGAACCGGCTGGCGAGATAATCCACCAACTCTGGATGGCTTGGTGGCGTGGATTGATTGCCAAAATCGTCGGGCGTCGTGACGAACCCTTCGCCAAAGTGGTGCTGCCAGACGCGATTGACCATCACGCGCGCGGTGAGCGGGTTGTTCTTGTTCGCGATGGCTTGCGCGAGTTCGAGCCGTCCGCTCCCGTTCTTGAACGTTGGTCGGCTCGTCCCGGACAACACTTCGAGAAACCGACGGGGCACAATATTGCCGGGGTTTTCCAATTCACCACGGATGAAGATCGGTGAATCTTTTGGCGCCGGGCCGTCCACCAGAGCCGGAGCGCGGGCGGGAGTGCCGGGATGCACCATCTCCAGCATGTCGCTCTGCTCGCGTAGCGCAAAAAACTGGCCACGCTGCCGGTTGGAGAGGAAGCGGAACATGGCGTCATTCAGCAAAATGGCGAGGGTGTTCTGCCATGCCGGATCGTTTTTTACGAACAGGGCGCCGTAGATGGCGGCGGCCTCCGCGAGCGTGTGCGGTGGTTTGGCCTTGAAGGCTTGCAACACATAGGGATTCAGTTCGCGCGCCCGCTCGCTTCGCTCCAGGTTGGCGATCAGGCGCGGTGCTTGCGCCGCAAAATTGCCCTCGGGAATTCTCGCCAGCGCGTTCCAAATCCCGAAAACCGAAGCCGCCTGACGACCGCCGCCGCGTGTCACCTGCTGCCAGTTCTTGAGCACATCCGCGTCTGCGCCGGTCTTGGCGAGATAAGCGGCGCGCTCTTTGACGGGCATCTGCGTGGCATAAAGATAAACGCCGCCCAGCCGCTTGTAGTCGCCAAACACCGTGTTCATGTTTTCCGCGCGTGCGGTTTGGATACGCGTGTCCAGCTCGCGACGTTTGACGAGGTAATCTTCGTAATTGGGATTCGCTTTCGGATCACCGATCTCCGGACGTAGGGGCGGCTCTTGGGAACTGGCGAAAATGCCGTGTAGCGAGTAATAGTCAGCCTGCGGAATGGGATCAAATTTGTGATCGTGGCAACGCGCGCAGGAAACCGTCAGGCCAAGAAACGCCTTTGACGTGACATCAATCCGGTCGTTGATGATGTCGCTCTGGTTGCCGTTAAAGTGGTCGCCGAGGGTGAGAAAACCGAGCGCCGCCAGCGCGCTCTTGTCGCTGCTCAAGCTCAATTTGTCGGCGGCGAGTTGCTCGATGATGAACCGGTCGTAAGGTTTATCGTCGTTGAAAGCCTTGATGACATAATCGCGATAGGTCCAAGCGTAAGGATAGATGGAGCTTTCGCGCCGCCGGTCGAACTGGCCTTTCGAATCGGAGTACCGCGCGACGTCCAGCCAATGGCGCGCCCAACGTTCACCGTAATGCGGCGAGACCAGCAGATGGTCCACGACTTTTTCATAGGCATCGGATGAACTGTCGTTTTCGAAAGCGCTCACTTCCTCGGGCGTCGGCGGCAAACCAATGAGGTCGTAATAAACGCGGCGGATCAGCGTGTGTTTCTCCGCTGGCTCGTTGGGTTTCATTCCCTTTTCTTCGAGCTTGGCGAGGATGAAGCGATCGATGTCGTTCTTGACCCAGGCTTCATTCTTCACGGTCGGCGGGGCCGGCTTCTTCACCGGCTTGAACGCCCAATGATCCTTCGAATCGCCGGCGTATTCGATCTTCTCGGCCGCCGGACGGGTCGCGCGCGGATCGGGCGCGCCCATTTTTACCCAGGCGACAAGGTCGTTGACTTGCGCGGCCGAGAGCTTGTCGCCCTTCGGCGGCATTTTCAGATCGGGATCGGTGTAACGAACCGCCTTGATCAGCAGACTTTTCTCCGGCTCACCGGGGATGATTGCCGGACCGGAATCACCACCTTTTTCCCAACCGCCTTTCCAATCGAGTTCAAGCCCGGCTTTGACTTTGCCTCGGCCAGGGCTGTGGCATTTGTAACAATTCTCCGTGAAGATCGGGCGAACCTTGCTCTCAAAAAAATCGAGCTGCGTTTTGCTTGGTTCGGCGGCGGCAGTCAAACATCCAAGCGCCAACATCCAAACTCCAAAAAAGCACCAAGCACCAAACATCAATCCTCGCAGCGCAGTCACTCGGTGTTTGGAAGTTGGAATTTCTCTGGAGCTTGGAGCTTGGAATTTGGAGCTTCTCATGTCAGGCGATGATTCCGTTTACAATTTTTCCAAAGTTGTCCGTCAGCCGGAAATCACGTCCGTTGTAACGATACGTCAGCTTCTCGTGGTCGAAACCGAGCAGGCGCAGGATCGTCGCATGCAAATCGTGGATGTGCACTTTGTTCTCGACCGCGCGCGCGCCGAACTCGTCCGTTGCGCCGTAAATCGTGCCGCCTTTGACGCCGCCTCCTGCCAACCAGATGCTGAAGGCGCGGTTGTTGTGGTCGCGGCCTGGATTATCATTTCCGTTGCGGTCGCGCGTGACAGTGCGGCCAAATTCACCGCCCCAGATCACCAACGTGCTGTCGAGCAGCCCGTGTTGTTTGAGATCGGCGAGCAAAGCCGCCGCGGGTTTATCAATCTCCGCCGCGCTCGCCGGCAACCGGTCTTCGAGGTCTTGATGATGATCCCAGCCGCCGGCCCACACTTGCACAAAGCGCACGCCACGCTCGACCAACCGCCGCGCGATGAGCAACTGCTTTCCTTGTGGCGTGTTGCCATAAAGATCGCGGACAGTCTGCGGTTCCTTGCCGATGTCGAAGGCGTCAGTCGCTTCCATTTGCATCCGATACGCCATTTCAAACGCATGGATGCGCGCTTCGAGCTGAGGATCCTTTTGCAGGCTTCGGCTGTGGACCGCATTGAGATTCTGCACGAGATCGAGCTGACGGCGCTGCTCCTTCTGCGAAAAATATTCGTTGTGAATGTTTTGCAGCATCCCCTCGACGGTCGAGGCCGACGTGTTGATGCTTGTGGCTTGCAGATCGCCCGGAAGAAACGACGAACCCCAGTTGATCGCGCCGCCCGGTGGTGGGCCGCCGCCCGGTCGCAGCGAAATGTAGCCGGGCATGTTCTCGTTCGCGCTGCCCAGACCGTAAAGCGCCCACGCCCCCATGCTCGGCTTGGCCATCCGCAACGATCCCGTGTTCATGAACACGGTGGCGACGTCGTGCGCCGGGATGTCGGTGTACATCGAGCGGATGATCGCCATGTCATCCACATGTTCGCCCAACGCCGGGAAAACTTCGCTGACTTCAATGCCGGACTGACCGTGCTTGGTGAACTTGAACGGCGAGGGCATCGCCACGCCGTTGAGATCCGGCAGGGATTTGTCTGCGTACTGGGCAAGCGCCGGTTTCGGGTCCCAAGTGTCCACATGCGATGGCGCGCCCTGGGCAAAAATGTGGATGACGTGTTTCGCCTTGGCCGGGAATTGCGTCGGTTTTGCCGTCGCCGCCGGCGTAGCTGCAGCAAAAAAATTATCGGAAAGCAGACTGGCCAGGCCCAGCGCGCCCAAGCACAAACCGCAACGGGCCAGGAAATCACGGCGGGAACAAAACTCCTCTGGTCGCATCCGATGGTTGCAAAGACAATCGTTCATAGTATTCGCAATTTACTTGTACCAACAATGACGATACAGACGAAAAGGACGGCTAAAAGGTAACAGAATTTGAACTGATGACAAGCGGCTCCATCGGCCATTGATGGCCTTTGAATGTTCGCACGGGAGTAGGGAGCTATCCGATCAAAAGGATCTGACCCGATAAAAACGCACTGGTGCGTTCGTGCACCCCTGATCTACAATATTCTTTTTCGGACCGGACAATGTGCCGGTTTGTAATACATACCAGTCGAACAGGTTTGACGAATACTCTACGACATAGCGGCTTCCGGCGGGGCCAGAGATGTAAAAGTTGAAACTCCCATCAGCCAATCGGCCGGGTGCTTTCGATTCAACAACGGCTTCGACTGCCTTTTGACCAGTCACGCTTTCATCCAAACGCAGCACTAGGTCGTCTCCACCCGGCCCCCTGGCAGCTAGCGACGCCCGATCGGCGAACTGGTCGTTCATGGCAGTCGGCGTAAAATCCAAATCCACCCGGATGTGTTCCTCATCGCCCCAGTAGGTGGCGAGCGCTATTTGATATGTCGTCCCGGCAGTGACCTCAAAAACTGCCGGCGGGAGCAGGCTTCCGAACGATAAGATTGTTTGTAGTGAATCCAGTGAATTGCCGGTATAAACTCCTCCGAGCAACCATGTCCCGTCGCTTTGCCGCAAGGTGACATAACCGCGGCCCGGCGCATTCCAACTCCACCACACTGAGTGGGATAGGTTGTAGCCCGCATAATCCGGCTCCCCGGACTCGCGCGTGGCCCCCACGGTGTGTCCTTCAAGCACGGCCAAAGGACCGTCAACAGCGATACGGTTGGTAAAGTCATCGTTGACCGGTGGTGTGTAAAACCGCAGGCGCAGATCCACTGCCGCTTCGGACTCTGTCGCCACCGCGATCTGGTAAGTCGTGCCAGCTTTTGTGTCAAGAGCGACCTCATTCGGGATGTAGAGCCTACCAAGATTGTTGGCAACCAGTTGGAGGTTTGTGAGGGCGTTGCCGCTGTAAACCGCCACCGTGGGGGGAAGGTTCCGAACCTCCGGTTCGCCGATGAAAAGCCGCCCATCAGCCGGCGCGGTCCATGACCACCAGATCGATGGCTCGGTCACGAACCAGCCGGCGTGATTCGGCTCCGCAGGTTCGGCGGTTCCGCCAGTAATTCGTCGGGCAAGGGTCGCGAAATTGGTGTGGAGCACGATGCGGTTGGTGAAGTTGTCGTTGATCGGATGAATGGTCAGTCCCTTGGGCAAGCTCGGCAGCGAAGTCAGCAGGTCCGACCTCACGACGCGAGCGTCGAGCATGTAGTTTCCGGAAGGTGCGTTGCTCCAAACCATCGTGAACGGTGGTGCGGTGACGCTGCCAATGAGTTGCGCGCCGGCGAATCCGTCGGTCGCATAAAATTCCACGCGCTGGATGCTACTGGGGGATTCCGTCGTCGAAATGGCCAGCGGGACATCAACCGGTTCGGTGATGTCCGTAAAGGTGGGTTGAACCAAAGTCACGCTACGCAGCTTTCCCCTTAGCACGAACGGCCACGTTCCCGGATCCAGGTCCGGTTTCTTCGCAGCGACCACAAGATAATAGACCGTTCCGCCAACTGCGTTGAAATGGTAATACTTGGAGGCATCCGGATAATCGATGACGCTCGTCCAGGGCACTCGCGTAAGATGACTAACATCCGATCCGGTATAGACGACGAATTTCCGTTTGCGCAACGCACTGGCTTCTTCGCCCAATTGCGTCTCAATCTCCATCTCGCCACTGGACGGCGCCGTCCACGTCCACCAGACGGAGGCCGATCCGTGGTTGGGTTCGCCGTGTTCCCGGCTTGCTTGCGCGGTGTAGCCGAACGCTTCCCATTGATAACCTTCGAGCGTCTGGCGTTGGGCGAAATCATCGTTTCCCGCCCGCACTTTCACCAGCAGCGGTGGGGACACGCGCGGCTCGCCCAGAGTGTTCGTCGCCAGCGCATAGAAGGTGATGAGTCCCAACGGAAGATTTGTTGGAACGACAGCGAATGGCGACGCCGTTGACAAACCTACCGGCCATTGTACCCCGTTCATTTGGACTGCCAGCAATCCCACGGATTGCAACACTCCATCCACCGACGCCTGCGGCAGGTTCACTTGGAACGGTGGAGGGTCCGCCGCACTGATGGTTGCGCTGGCCAGTGGATTGATGATTCGCAGTGTCGTTAGATCAATCCCAAAGACGATGGTGCCTCGTGCATCAGAAAAAAGTCCGTCCACGGAAACGACGTAGGTGCTTCCCGCCGTGGCCAGGAAAGAGCAGAAGACCCTCGCCGTTTCCCTCATCGCCAGCGAATTCACCACCCGCTTGAGTCCGTTGAGCGAACTGCCCTGATAAACGGAGATGACCGGGACGAAGCCATCGCCTTGGGCGATCATGCGCACGAATCCATCAACCGGCGCGGTCCACTCGTACCAGAGCGAGGCTTTGGCCATGCCCTTCGTTGGAATTCGTTCGCCCGGCTCGATGGTCGCGTCAAAATTACTATTGGTCGCCGCCGCAGAATGACCCGAAAGCACAAGCCGATTTGCAAAGTTGTCATTCGAGGGGGCGGCTAAAACCTGCCCATCGCAGAACGAAAGCGCCACCAGGAAAATTCCTGCGCAACGGCCAAATCGCACTGTGGTCATTTCTCTCTCTGTCATTGAGACAGAAAACTTCGCCAAGTTCAAGCTGCAACTGCGGTTCGCTTACAATGTCATCGCCGCATTTATGGCGAGCCAGACGGCGCCGCCCAATTATTCTGGATCGCTTCCCGTTCCGGTTTCCTGAAGCTTGCCGCTAAGGTTGGTGGTCGAGAGGCCAGCTTGCACGCTCAGTTCGTTCACAATGGACCTGGCGTAATTCACCGCCAGAGCGGGAAGTTGCCGGCGTGGCACTGGATCGGGGGAACTTCTGAACTCAAATCACTCCGGTCGGTCTCTCGAACAACCAATGCGCCGCATCTGAAATCATGCTCCCTACTGCCCGCGCCTACGTCCACTCACACAGCGACTCGACGTAGGCCGCCGAGCCATCGCGCAGCCAGCCATCGAGTTGGGCCTGATCCTTGAGCTGCTGCCCGCGCATTGATGGCAAAATCATAAACAACCGGCTCCATCGCGAACGGCAAGGCGTGTTGCAACTCGCGTTTGGTCTCCGACATGATGATTTGCAGCCGCTCCTGCGCACGGGCTTTGTGTTCCGGTTCGAAAATGAAACCCATGCCGCCGCCCGCCATGCCCCCGAGCATCCAAAAGCCCCAGAAATCAATTCCGAACTCCTCGCGCACGCGCCGGAAAAGCGTCTCCGTGAAAAAGTTGCTTGCCCAAGGGATGATGGTCTGTATTCTTTCATGAAAGTTGCCCGCCCTCACCGCTGGCCGCTCCACTCATTCAAGCCCTTCTCATCGCCGGACGGTGCGGCAGCGAGTTTCAACAACTCCATCGCTTCGCCCACCAGATAAAGCGAACCGGTGATGACAGTGAAGGCATCGTCGGCAGCAAGGCGCAACGCTTCGTCGAGTGAGCAACACGCCCTCACTTCGGCCTGTGGATTTGCCTGCTGACAGAATGTGATCAACTCCCACGGCGTGGCGCTGCGCTCGCTTTTGACCGGCACAAGCAACACGCGTCCGGCCCACGGCACGAGAATCTCGCACATCCGCGCGCAATCCTTGTCGCGCAAGACGCCGAGGATCAAAGTGGGCTGGGTTGACGGAAAATATTTTTGCAACGCCGCCACCAGCGATTCCGCGCCTGCGGGATTGTGCGCGGCGTCGAGAATAATGTTCCGTCCGGAATCTCTCTTGATCAATTGCAGCCGGCCCGGCCAGCTCAACGACCTCAGTCCTTGGCGAATCGTTTCGTCGGAGACCGGAATCTGCGCGGCGAGCTTGCGCACGGTGTTGACGGCAAGCGCGGCGTTGAGGCGTTGATGTTCGCCCAACAACGGAAGTTCCAAGTCACCCATCGGCTGCCGCTCCGTTTGAGTCCACGTGATCAGATTGAGCGGCGCGTTCCTTTCGCGCGCGACCTCAAGCAGGACTTTGAGGGTTTCCGTGGTGTCAACCGCAGTGCTGACCAGGACTCCGGGTTTGATGATGCCGGCTTTTTCGAACGCGATTGCTTCCACCGTTTCCCCCAGCCATTGCTGGTGATCAAGCTGCACGTTGGTGATGACGCACGCGAGCGGGGTGACGATGTTCGTCGCATCAAGCCGCCCTCCCATGCCGGTCTCCCAGATGACGATATCGCATTTCTGTTCGGCGAAATAACGCAGCGCCATGACGGTCACAACCTCGAAGAACGTAGGGTGAGCATCGTCTGCGTTTGGAGTCCCGGCTCTAGCCGGCTCCGATGCCGCCTGAAGGCGGAACTCCGAACATTTTCCGCGCATCTCCTCAACCAGCCGCGCCACTTCCGATTCAGCAATGAGCTGGCGATTGACCTGAATCCGTTCACTGAACGAGACGAGGTGGGGCGATGTGAACAACCCGACGCGCAAGCCTGCCGCGCGATAAATGCTTTCCAGCATCGCGCACGTCGAGCCTTTGCCATTGGTGCCGGCGACGTGAATGAAGCGGAGTTTGTTTTGCGGATTGCCCGCCAGCGCGGCGAGCTTGAACGTGTTCTCCAGCCCCAGCTTCGCGCCGAACCAGCGCAGGTCGTAGAGGAATTGAATGTCGTCGGCGTAGGTCATTTGTTCAACCTGCCACTTGGCGTAATTCGCTGAAGCGTTTGCAGACTCCTAATAGCGGTTACGCTAACGTCGCGATTGGTGTCTGATAACGCCTGCGTGATTGCGCCAATAGCGGCTGGAGTGTTCAGCCCTATGCGCCCAATCGAATCCACTGCACTCATCCGCACGCCGGAATCTTCGTCAGTCGTTTTGGAGATCAATGCAGGAATCGCATTGCTCGCTCCCTTGCCAATTGCGCCCAACGCCTGGGCGGACAATGCTCGAACTTCCCGGCTGCCGCTATGAAGCGCTGCAATCAGCGACGGGATCGAAGCTCTCACTTCCGGAGTGTCTGAATTCCGGTAGGCGATGGCTCCCATTACATTCGCCGCCTTGGCTTTCAAAACAAGTATTTCCGATTCGTTTGCGCGGCGATTTTTTGTTCCGGCTGGAACGAATGTAATGGGCAGGCGAATGGCGATGTCTTTCAACGCTTCGGAGGCAAGCAAAATATTCGACAAGTCCGGCATGATTCGCGGTCCAGTCGAGATTAGAACCTCGAAAGCCACATTCGTTTCTCCGGGGAAAGCACCAAGCTCTACATCTCTAACCCAATCACTAATCGGACGTCCTTGAATCAGTAGCTTTGGCTTCGGACGGGATGTTACGAAACACATGAACAGTCCAGCGGCCAATGGCACACAAAGAAGCAACAGAATCGACCGCTTTTTCATGACCGGTTCAAAGTCATCCCTGAATCACAGCGGCTTCTGATGAATTTGCTGGTGCGCGGCAGCGATGAAACCTTTGAACAACGGATGCGGCTGGTGCGGCTTGCTGTGAAACTCCGGATGGAACTGGCTCGCGATGAAGAACGGGTGATCGGCCAGTTCCATGACCTCGACCAGTTTGCCATCCGGCGTGAAACCGCTGAACACAACTCCCGCCTTCTCGAATCGCTCGCGATAGGCGTTGTTGAATTCGTAGCGATGGCGATGTCGCTCGTTGACGACAAACGCGCCGTAAAGTTGAGCTGCCTTCGTGCCCATCACCAACTGGCACGGCTGCGCGCCCAGCCGCATCGTGCCGCCTTTCTTCGTCACCTTGGTCTGCCCGTCGAGCAGCGCGATGACGGGGTGTGGCGTGGTCGGGTCGAATTCTGTCGAATGCGCCTTCTCCAGTTTCAAAACGTTTCGCGCAAACTCGATGGTCGCGATCTGCATTCCCAAGCAAAGGCCGAGATAGGGAATCTTGTTTTCGCGTGCGTACTTGGCGGCCAAAATCTTCCCTTGCACGCCGCGCTCGCCAAAACCGCCCGGCACAAGGATTCCTCCAAGTCCCTTCAATAGTTTCTCCGCGCCGTCGCGTTCGAGGTCCTCGGCGTCCACCTTTTGCAACTCCACACCGCAATCGTTGGCCACGCCGCCGTGGATGATCGCCTCATAGACCGACTTGTAAGCGTCGTTCAACTCGATGTATTTGCCGACGACGCCGATGCGGACGCGATGCCGGGGCGCGATGAGTTTGCGGATGATTTCCTGCCAGTGCGTCATGTTGGCGGGCGGCGTGTCGAGGTGCAACTGGCGGCAGATCAAATCGTCCAGCCGCTCGCGTTGCAGCATCAGCGGCACTTCATAAATGCTGTGCTCCACGTCCTGCTCCTCGATGACCGCGTCGTAAGGCACGTTGCAGAACATGGAAATCTTCTGGCGCAATTCCTTGTCGAGCGGTTTCTCGCAACGGCACACGAGAATATGCGGCGCGATGCCGATTTCGCGCAGCTTGGCGACGCTTTGCTGAGTGGGTTTCGTCTTCAATTCGCCCGCGGCCTTGATGAACGGCACGTAGGTCAGATGCACGAAGATGGCGTTGTTGTAGCCGACTTCGAGCGCGAATTCGCGGATCGCTTCGAGGAACGGCAACCCTTCAATGTCGCCGGTCGTGCCGCCAATCTCCGTGATGACGACGTCGGCCTTGGTTTGTTCCGCCAGCAGGTGAATGCGATTCTTGATTTCGTCGGTGACGTGCGGAATGACTTGCACGGTTTTGCCGAGGTATTTTCCTTCGCGCTCGTTATTGAGGACGGTCTGATAAACCTGGCCGCTGGTGAGATTGTTGATGCGCGTGAGCTTGACGTTGGTGAAGCGCTCATAATGACCGAGGTCGAGGTCGGTCTCCGCGCCGTCGTCGAGCACGTAAACCTCACCGTGCTGATAAGGGCTCATCGTGCCGGGATCGACGTTGAGGTAGGGATCAAACTTCTGGAGCGCGACCTTGAGGCCGCGATTTTCAAGCAACGTGCCGAGCGCGGCGGCTGTCAGGCCCTTGCCCAACGAACTGACCACACCGCCGGTGACGAAAATGAATTTCATGCTGTCTTCATAGTCTTTGGAGTAAGCGACCGGGAAAGGGAGCAGAGGAGAAAGGGAGATGGTAATGCCTCCCCCTTTCTCCTTTTCTCCCTTTCCCCTCAGCTTTTCGCCCCGCAAGTCATGTTTTCAAAATTCTTTCCACCCGCGCAACATCCTCCGGCGTGTCCACGCCGACGCTATCGTAATCAACCTTCACGACCGCGATTTGAATGCCGTTTTCCAACGCGCGCAATTGTTCCAGTTTTTCCGCTGCTTCCAGCGGCGAAACCGGAAATTTCACCAGCCGCAACAACGTCTCGCGCCGATAACCGTAAATGCCCAGGTGCTTCAAAAAAGGAAACGCCGCCAACTGTTCGCTGACCGAACGACTTGCGGCCTCACGCAGATACGGTATCGTGCGCCGGGAAAAGTATAGGGCGCGACCGGAGGCGTTGACAATGACTTTTACGACATTCGGATTGTCATAATCGGCGGAGTTCTTGATCCAGGTGGCGGCGGTGGACATCTCGTTATTGGCCAGCGCCGCCGCGACGGCGTCAATCACCGCTGGTTCGATCAACGGCTCGTCGCCCTGGATGTTGACCACGGCATCGCAATCGCAACGCGCCGCGACTTCTGCGATCCGGTCCGAGCCGCTCGGATGATCTTCGCGCGTCATCTCAACGCGGCAAAACTTCTGCGCCGCGTCGCGAATGCGTGTGTCATCCGTGGCCACGATGACTTCGCTCAACGACTTGGCCTTCTTGCATTGCTCGACGACGTGCTGGATGAGCGGCTTGCCGGCGATGGACTTGAGCGGTTTGCCGGGAAAACGCGTCGAGGCGTAGCGGGCGGGGATGATGCCGAGGATGCGTCGAATTTCCGCAGGCTGTGGTTGTAAAGTTTGGCTTAACCGCGACAGAAGGCGTTGCAATCTTGTATTGCTGATCCGCCCAACATAACCGCGTACGGCGGCATTTGAAATGGTTGCCAGAAATCCGATGCGAATGAGAGAATCTTCCACCAATCCGCTTCCGGCAAAGTCGTCATCGGCCCGGCGGATGAACTCGTCCACTTCCGGCACGAAATGACGGAGTTGGGTACTGACACCGCAAACGAGAAAATCCCCAAATGGTTTTGCTTCGCGGAGAATCAGCACCGGACGCGGCTTGGATTGCCTGTCGGCCTGTGCCAACGCCGCTATGATGATATGGCCCGGCTTCACTCGGACGGAGGCATTTTGCCGATGCAGTGGGAATAATCCGGCTCATTTTCGCCGTAAGCGCGCGCGAGCGACTGCTGGCTGAACGCGAGCCAGGCAGCTCTTTCTTCGTCGAAGGTTTCTTCCGATTCAGGAAGGACCGTCACCATCAACTTCGAGTCGCGTTGGAGTTCGTAAGGCTCGTCCAGGCAAATTTGTTTTCCGTCAAAGTGAGCTTTCAAAGTGATTGCGCTCATGGAAATACTTTTATCTCAAACACTACCCGCCCGCAAGCGGTGAAATAATGGCGAGAATATTCCTGTCATTTCATTCGCGGTTGGGCGAGACGCTGTCGAGTCCTGACATGCGGTTGGGACTGTTTCTAGAATCAGAGCTCGCTAGGAATTTCAACCCACCAACTAAACGGACGCTTTCAGTATCCCCTCCGCTGCTGCAACCAAACCATCTACAATCACGGCTCTGCCAAGTTTATCGGCGGCTTGCTGTTCCCATTCCTTGCCATAGCCAGTCCGCACGAGCAGACATTTTTTTAAGCCGGCATTCCAGCCGCATTCCAAATCAATCAGCTTGTCACCGATCAGATAGCTTTGCGAAAGGTCAAGGCCGGACTCGTCGCGCGCGTCGAACAGAAATTGCGGTGAAGGTTTGCGTCCACGGCTCGGCTGATCGGGCGCTTCGGGCGCGATGTAAATCTTCGTGATTCGCACACCATCGCGAGCGAGTTGCTTGAGCAGATGCGCGTGAACCTTTTCAACCTCGGCCATCGTGAAATAGCCACGCCCCACGCCGGATTGGTTGGTGACGATGAAAAGCAGAAAGCCCGCGTTCTGCAATCGTTTCAACGCCTGGCCCACGCCCGGAAAAATCACCACGTCATCCGGGCGATGCAGATATTCCTTTTCCTCGATGAGCGTCCCATCGCGATCGAGGAAAACGGCATGGTGCAGGTTTCGATTCAATCGCTGATTGATAGAGAGGGACGGGTGAAATGAAAACTCAAAAGTGGGTTGGAAAACAAAAAGAGGCACCCGACCAAACGGATGCCTCGGTGAGATTGCTGGAGATGCTTACCGTTTGATGCGATAGAATTGCGTGTCGCCACTGGGCGCAATGACGGCCTCAAAGGAACCTGGCCCAAGCTGGCTGATGACGGCGCCCACATCTCCGTAAGTGCCATTGACCGTGCCGGCGCTTTGTAACGTGAACAAACCGGTCGTGTCACCCGCGCCAGCCGTGAAGTCGATCTGCACGTTGCCGCCGACGATTTGAATACTGGTGATGTTGGGTTGCGTCACAGTCGGAATCGGCGGGACAACGTCGGCAAACGCAGTACTCACCTTGAGGTTGTCGATGTTGTTGGTGCCGATGTTGAGGTCCTCGCGGAAGGCGTAGGAAGTAATCGTTGCCGTTGATTTGCTGTCGGTGGCGTCGTAGCTGGGATCGGATTCCACCGCGGGATTGAGCCAGATCCGGCTTTCGCCCGTGCCCACGTTGTAGCGGGTGACCACCCCGTAAGTGGTGTTGGTGCTCAAGTCGGTGGGAACCTGCGCGCTGAAGTTACCGCCCTGGTTGGCGATGCCGACGCGGAATTTTCCGGCCGCCGCGTTGGTCGTGCTCACAAAGACGCGTGCGCGGAAACCGTTTCCCGAATCCTTGAAGTGCGCAAAGTAATTTCCCAAGGCGGAGGGCGAGGGCAACGCGCTGAGGTTGATGTTGAAACCGGAGTAGAGAATGACTCCACTGTTGGGGGCGAAGGGGCTGTAGGTGAGCGCGGCGTTGAGGTCTTCGAAGAGCGACTGGCTGAGTTGAATCCGGCCGCCGATGACCTGAATGTCGCCAAAGTTCGTTGCGGTTGGACTATGATGTTGCCAGGGGCTGCCCGCTGCGAGATAGAGTGAACCGTCCGAGTAGCTGTCGAAATTATCGGCGAGAACAATGCCCAAGATCGGGAACACCGTGATCACAAAACTGGTGTTGGCGGTGTTGGTCCCGTCGCTAACAGTGATGGTGATGGTGGAAATGCCCGCCTGATCAGGTTCTGGTGTGAGGGTGACGGTCCGGTTGGAGTCACTGCCGCCGAATACGATGTTGGTGATCAACGTGGGATTGGACGAACTCGCGCTCAACGTCAAACTGCTGGCCGGGCTTTCGGCGTCGCTGATCGTGAACGGAATCGCTGCGGTTGGCGTATTGGTCGGCGTGCTTTGATTAGGAATGGCAGAAATCGTTGGCGCGCCAACCGTCAACTGGAATGACGTAGTGGTGACGTTGTCGCCGTCGCTGACGGAAAGGGTGATGGTGGTGACCCCTTGCTGCCCGGCTGCCGGGGTGACGGTGACGGTGCGATTGCTGTCGCTACCGCCAATCACGATGTTCTCGTCCGGCACGAGGAGGGTGTTCGATGAATTACTGGAAAGCACCAAACTCGTGGCGGGTGTTTCTTTGTCTTGAATCGTAAACGGAATGGCAGCCGTTGCAGAGTTCGCCGCGATGTTTTGGTTGGGAATGGCTGTAATCGATGGCGGACGGTTGGTGCCAGCCACATCTTTGAACAGCGTGCCGACGGCGAGATCGTCAATTAGTTTGTTTCCTTCACCGCCGGATTCGCGGAAGGCGTAGGAACTGACGGCCAAAACATTTGAGATGCTGGTCGTGGCCGTGACACTGAGATCGGTTTCGTTGGTGGGATCGATCCATAAAGTTGAGATGCCGTTCGTGAGGTCAAGACGAGTTACCACTGTGTAGGTAGTGTTGAGATCCAAATCCACCGGATAATTCGTAAACCCCGCCGTGGTTGATGCAGAATTGGTGCTGGCGATTCCCAAACGAAACTTTCCGGCGGCTGCGCCATTGGTTAATGCAAATATCCGGGCGCGGAAATTCACGGTGCCATCATCTTTAAAATGCGCAAAGTAATTACCTGCGCCATTGGGTGTAGAGGTGAACTTGGCCGTGAAACTCGCATACAAGGCAGAAACCGTCGGGTTATTCGTGGTGTCGTACGGAGGATTGAGAGTAAAGGTGGCGTTGACATCCTCAGATTGGGAACCCAAAACGGAAAGCTGCTGATTGAGCACCTGCATTTGCTTCAACGTTCCGCTATGGCTTGCCCAGAGTGTGTTGCCCGAATTACCGACGATTGGCCCGTTGGTATAGCCGTTAAAATCTTCGTTGAGGACGATGGCTGCGCGGGTGCCGGTTGTTAATGCACTGACCGTAAGGATGGTGAGGATGGTTTTTTTCATGAGGCAGTTTTGATTGAGGGTTGCAGGGAGTTGAACCGGATGAAATTGAGCGTGGCGTTCTTCAGTTCTCTACGTTCTGAAACGTAATCCGCAATTATTGTGGATAAGATCATGCAGACATGGTTTTCAAGTTAAATGTCTTCCCGTTTCTGTCATCAGAGTTTTCATTCGATCGGCCAAATCAAGTGCGTCAGTTCGGCGTGCTATCGGAAGGATACCAATAAATCGCCCGCGGGAATCTCCATTCCTCGGCCGCGTTGTTTGACTCGGTTGATGTCCGGATAAAGTCATTGGTGCGGGTGGGGCGGGCGCTGCCATCGACCAGCGCGAAATTGCCGCGCCGATCATGCCGCCCCACGGCATACTGGCCGGTCACGTTGGATTGCGCCGGCCCTGCGGTGGGGGAGTTGCCGTCCGCCTCGGCCACAAGAATTGTGTCTGTGGGTTTCTTCACGGTGGAGAATTTGGTCTGGCCGATACCGGAGTCGCGGGTCGATCGGTTGATGCAGATGCGTCCGTTCTCGCCATACATGAAATAGGCTTTGAACTTGCTGGGCGGCGAAACTGGATTGGGCGCGGTCGGGCAGGAGTAGAGGGTCTTGGTATTCGGAAGCGGAGCGAGGGGCGGAACATTGGTATAGAGGTAAACCATCGTGGGCTGGCTGATGAAAGTGGAAACCTGGTTATACCAAGCCTCTGCATTTGCCGGATCGACAATGGGCAGAACCGTGTTCCCTTCCTCCGGCACTTCGTCGTTGTTGTCGTCAGCGAAGAGCCGGTAACCAATGCTCCACTGCCGCATATTGTTCAGGCAGGCGATGGCCTGCGCCTTGGCTTTGGCTTTGGCCAGGGCCGGCAACAACAGCCCAGCCAGAATCGCAATGATGGCAATGACCACCAAAAGTTCGATGAGTGTGAACGCCGACAATGGTTTGCGAGAGCGATCCACATGCACTCGAGAACCAGACGTGGCGTGCGTTTTAACGGACTCCCGACAAGTGACGAGGATGCGATTGGGTAGCTTTCTTTTTATACTCGACCCAGCTTAGAGGGGCGAAATCCGCGAATCAAGTTGTTCGTGGGAAAAGTTGTTAATTACTTATTCACGAGTTGCCGGTTTGGGATTATACGTATAAGTATTATTCGTTTGCCAAGCCGTTTGGGGTGCACGATAGTTTCGTCGTTGAAAAACAACTTCATCCGTTGATGAACGCGCGGCATTACCTTGTTTGTATTTTGCTCGTGGCGGACGCGACGCTGCCGGCGTCGGCGGCCTGGCCGATGTTTCGCGGCGACGCGTCGCTGTCGGGCGTGGCGGCTGGCCAGTTGCCCGACAAGCCGGCGTTGCTCTGGAGTTTCAAAACGGGTGGGCCGGTCAAATCTTCTGCCGCCATCGTCGATGGGCGCGTCTTTATAGGGTCGGATGATGGAAATGTTTATGCGCTGGACCTGACCAACGGAAAAAAAATCTGGTCTTACAAAACCGATGGAGGCGTCGAGTCTTCACCTCTCGTCTTGAATGGTAAGATTTTTGTGGGTTCAACCGACGGCTGGCTTTATGCGCTCGATGCAACCCATGGAAAGCTCATTTGGAAATACCAGACTGGTGACAAAATTCTCGGCGGGCCGAATTGGGTGAAATCGCCGAAAGGAGATGCGACGTGGGTGCTCGTCGGCAGTTACGATTTCAAGCTGCACTGCCTTGACGCCACAACCGGCAAGACCAACTGGGTTTACGAAACCAGCAATTTCATCAACGGCTCGCCCGCCGTCGCCAACGGCGTCACCGTCTTCGGCGGTTGCGACGCGATGCTGCACGTGATTTCCCTGGCGGACGGCAAGCAGACCAAGGAGGTGGACGCCGGTGCGTATGTCGCCGGGTCGGTCGCGCTCGTGGACAACTGCGCTTATTTTGGCCACATGGAAAATGAGTTTCACTGCGTTGACTTGGAGAAGGGAACGAACGTCTGGATTTACAAGGACCGCGCGTTCCCGTTCTTTTCGTCACCGGCGGTGACGCGCGACCGCGTCCTCTTCGGCGGACGCGACAAACTGCTGCATTGCGTCCAGCGTGACACGGGCAAAAGTCTGTGGACGTTTGCGACGCGCGGTAAAGTGGACAGTTCGCCGGTGGTCGTAGGCGACAAAGTGGTCGTGGGTTCGGACGACGGAAGGCTGTATATCGTCTCGCTGAAGGAGGGGAAGGAACTTTGGTCGTATGAAATCGGACAGCCGGTCGGCAGTTCACCGGCGGTGGACGACGGCAAGGTGATCGTTGGGAGCGATGATGGGAGCGTGTATTGTTTTGGAGAACGTAGGAAATGAACGAAATCTACGAGAAAATGCGCGAGCACTTGGAACGCAACGATCAATCAAACGTGCGTGGCTTGAGCAGTCGTGAAGTGGTGGCGCAGACTTACACCGATTCCGATTTCGAAAAGATAGTGACGAAACTCAAAGAGCGTCCAATTGATTCGGAAGTGCTCTTCCGGTTAAGTTCTTTTGTTTGGGAGGGACAGCAAAATCGGATTCCCGAGTATTTACGACAACGAGCCGCCGATGCCATTGCAGACTGCATTCCTGATTCCGACGCAAAAATTATCGCCGAAGTCGTTTTGATTTTTGTTTTTTGGGGCAATCGTCGCGCTGACTATCGCGACACATGCATCAAATTACTCTCTCACCCTTACGAAGAAGTTCGCGAAACTGCTCTAAAGTGTTCGTCGATATTTCTTCGTCGTTCCGAGTATTCGAAACTTTTTGAATTCCGTCGTGATCCTTCCTTTTCGGAAACTATGGGAATGGGCGGGCCACTGCGTTTCACAGTTCGAGATGAAGCGTTAAGAACTTTGGAAAGTCTTACCAATGCTCCGAAATCAGATGGCGACTGCTTTGAAAACACTTCTGAAGGGAAAGTCTCATATCGGAGTTGGTCACCGTTTTTGAATTGGTTCGAACAGAATAAAGCCAAATTTCGAGATTGATAGGTTCGTAATGAGCACAGCAATTGTTGAATCCGAAACTCCGAAAGCCCCGCCGCTGGAAAAGCAGACGACGGTTGGCAACTACTTTGTCTCGAACTATCCGCCGTTCTCGTTCTGGAAACCGGAGTTCGTGCCGGACATTCTCGCCGCACTCGAACGTCCGCCCTCAACTCTCAACTCTCAACTCTCAACCCTTCCTCTCGGCCTCTACGTCCACATTCCGTTTTGCCGGAAGCGCTGCCACTTTTGTTACTTCAAGGTTTATACCGACAAGGATTCGGCAGCCATCCGCGGCTACATCGACGCGGTGCTCAAGGAGTTCGCCATTTATGCGGGCAAGCCATTCATCGGCGGACGCAAACCGCGCTTCATTTATTTTGGCGGCGGCACGCCGTCATATCTTTCCGTTGACCAGCTCAAACATTTGACCGATGGCCTGAAAGCATTGTTGCCGTGGGACGAAGCGGAGGAGGTCGCGTTCGAAGCCGAGCCGGGGACGTTGACCGATCACAAGCTCCGGGCGATTCGTGACCTCGGCGTCACACGCCTCAGTCTCGGCGTGGAAAATTTCGACGATCACATTTTGGAAATCAACGGGCGCGCCCATCACAGCAAGGAGATCACCCGCGCCTACAACTTCGCGCGCGAAGTCGGTTTTCCGCAGATCAACATCGACCTCATCGCCGGCATGGTCGAGGAGACGGAGGCGAATTGGCGCGAATGCGTCCGCAAAACCATCCAGATGTCGCCCGACAGCGTCACGGTTTACGAAATGGAAATCCCTTACAACACCACCATCTATCAAAAGATGAAGGCGGAAGGGAAACTGGTGGCGCCGGTGGCGGATTGGGAGACGAAGCGAGCGTGGGTTGACTATGCGTTCAAGGAACTGGAGAAAGTTGGTTACACGGTCGCCAGCGCTTACACGGCGGTCAAGAATCCGCAGCAGACGAAATTCCTTTACCGCGATCTTTTATGGGCGGGTGCGGATTTGCTTTCGCTCGGCGTCGCTTCCTTCGGTCACATCGGCGGTACGCATTATCAGAACCATGCGGACTTCGATCCGTACGTGGCCCAAATCCAGCAGGGGAAGCTGCCGATCTACCGCGCACTCACGCCGAACGACGATGAGCGGCTGATCCGCGAGTTCATTCTGCAACTCAAGCTCGGCCACTTGAGTCTTGCGTATTTCCGCAACAAGTTTGGCGTGGACCCGCAGCAACGTTTTGCCGGGCCATTGCGGCGATTGAAGGACTGGGGTTTCCTGAGCATCGAAGGCGATCTTGTGCTGCTGAATCGCGAAGGGCTGTTGCAAGTGGACCGGCTGCTCCATGAATTCTTTCTGCCGCAACATCAAACCACGCGTTATGTCTGACAAAAATCCAACTCTGACCGCGCGGCTGGCGGCGGACAAAATGGCGAATGGATTTTCGCTCGTTCATCCGCTCGACGATTTTTATGCACGCGCCGGCCAGCCGTTGCCGCCCTTAAATGAAGTCGATGGCGAAGCGGTGCCGGAGCCGTTTAAGACGCTGTTGGTCCATCAAAACGACATGACGCCGACGCTGGAGAAATTTCATCAGCAGAGCATTCATTTGCGGGTCATCGGGCGGCGGCGGAATGGGGACGAGTATTTTCGCGAAGTGGTGTTGCTATTGGATGGCAACGATCAGCCCGTGGAGTTCGGCGCCATCAAGATCAACCTCGGTTTGTTTCCCCCGGCGGCGTGCCATCAAATCCTGGAAGAACGCCGCCCGCTCGGACATATTTTGGAGGAATGCCGGATTCCCCACAGCAGCCGACCGCGCGCCTTTCTCCGCGTGGCGTCTGACCCGCTGATTAACGATGCACTGAAACTCGCCGGCGCCCACGTGCTCTACGGGCGGCGCAACACACTCCTTGATCCGCAGGGCAATTCCCTTGCTGAAATCTTCGAAATATTACCGCCGCCACCGCGCCCGACATGATGACAGATTTCAACTTTCAAATTCCGAATGTGCGACGCCATGAGTGAGCAAAAGAATTGCGATATCATCATCATCGGCGGCGGGCCGGCCGGTTGCAGCGCGGCGACCATCCTGGCGGAGAAGGGACGGCGCGTGCTGGTGTTGGAACGCGAAACATTTCCGCGTTATCACATCGGCGAGTCGATGTTGCCGTTCACGTTTCAACCGCTGCAACGACTCGGCTTGATCGACAAGATGCGCCAGTCGGCGTTCGTCAAGAAGTACAGCGTCCAGTTCGTTTCGCCGTCGGGCAAGGCCAGTCAGCCGTTTTACTTTTTTGACCGCTACGACCGCGACACCATCGCCCAAACCTGGCAGGTCTTGCGCTCGGAGTTCGACTTGATGTTGATGAATCACGCGCGCGACAAAGGAGCGCTGATCAAAGAAGAAGTCACGGTAAAGGAATTGATCAAGCAAGGCGGGCGCGTGGTCGGTGTTCGCGCTGAGGACAAGATCGGCCGGAGCACCGAATATCGCGCGCCGATGACGCTGGATTGCTCCGGTCGCGAAGCATTTGCGGCGGTGCGGAACGCGTGGCGTGTCGGCGACCCGGAACTGCACAAGGTCGCGGTTTGGACTTATTACAACGGCGCCAAGCGCGACCCGGGCATCGACGCGGGCGCCACCACGGTTGCGTTCGTTCCGGAAAAAGGTTGGTTCTGGTACATTCCGTTGCACAACGACCTCGTCAGCGTTGGCGTGGTGGCGGAGGGAAAATATCTTTCGCGGGGTCGCGTGAAAGATCCGGAGCAGATTTTCAAACGCGAAATCGAACAGAACCTTTGGATCAAAGATCACCTCGCCACTGGCACACAAATCGGGCCTTACTATCTCACGAGCGAGTTCTCGTATCACGCGCGTTACTGCGGCACGGAAGGACTGCTGCTGGCCGGCGACGCCTATTGCTTTCTCGATCCCGTATTTTCATCCGGTCTGATGCCGGCGCTCAAAAGCGGCGTCATGGCTGGCGACGCCCTGAATGAGGCTTTCGACGCAGGTGATTTTTCGCCGGCGCGCTTCGGGGAATATGCCACGACATTGCGACAGGGAATTGAAAACATGCGCAAACTGGTTTACGCGTTTTACAATCCGAACTTCAGTTTCCGCCTGTTGACCGACAAACATCCTGAGCTTGCGGGCGACGTGACCGATTGTCTGTCCGGCGACGTGAACAAGGATTTCTCGCGTCTCTGGGAAGGGATAAGAGAATTCGCCGAAGTGCCGGAGGCGTTGCCCTACGGCAAACCCCTGGTGAAGGAAGCGCTGGAACATCAGCCAGCTTGAGCGAACAGTTTCACCAGCAGTTCACGCTGACCGAGGCGCGACGTCGGTAGCATCTGCCGGGTTGATTGCCGCAGTTCTTGTTTTTCGAAACTTCTGTTCAACGTCCATCAAGTTGAGGCGTCGCTGAGCCGCGAACGCTTGCGGCGACTGCGGAAATTCACGAATCACTCGTTCAAGAAGTTTCCTGCCGGTGTCCGAACCGGGACGATACCTGATTTGCCAGGCCGCCATCAGGCTCAGCCATTCCGCCAGTTTTCGAGCCGGTTGATCCGGCATGGCTGACAATAATTCCAGTTGTTCAACCGCCAGATCGACACGGCCAAGTTGTTCCGCCCAAATTCTGGCCAGCTCCTCCCGCGCCGGCACGTTGTCCGGGTTTTGTTTGAGCTTTTCAACATATTGATTGGCCCGCGCGGCTGCTTCCTCTTTGCTGATCTCCGTTGAATGGCGCCCGCCCGCTTCGTCGGAGATGTCCACCAGCGCCGGCAGGTGAATCGGTTTGCCTTGCTGTCGCTCACGCAATTCATCGCGACTGGCCGGGAGCTGGTTGATGCGCAGCCGGGCCATCTTATCAACGTGACTGCCGGGAAACCTTCGGTGAATCTCTTCGAGCGCGCGGCGCGCCGCGGTCGGATCACCGCCCACTTTGAGTTGCCAGTCGGCCAGCCGATGCAACGCGACCGAGACCTGCGATCCAGTGAGATTGGGCTGCTCACAAAGTTCCTGAATCACCTGACCTGCCGTCGTCATGTCGTGGAAGTGCGTCGCATAAAGCCCGGCGATCATCATCCAGCCTTCGAAATCGTCCTCACATTCTTCTAGTTCCTTGATGACCTCCATTTCGGCCTCTTTATATTTGCCGAACTTCATCTTGGCGATGGCGCGGGAATACATCGGTGGAAGCTTCTTCGTCACCACCAGCGGCACGGTGAAATGAGCAAGTGGAAAAAGCCAGATGAGTACCGCCAACCCGGCTGCGGCCCACCCGTTAGAATACAAGACCAGCGCGGCGACGGGAACGAGCACGAAGCTGCCCAGACTGATCAGCCCGATGAATTCTCCGCGATTCTCCCCAGTGACATTGGAGGCGATGTCGGCGACCATCCAACCGAAACTGACCGCGGCCCAGTAAGTGCCGATCACCAACACCGTCGGCGCCATGACGCGCAGAAAAGCCGGAAGCCAAAAGCCGCCACGAGCGCGGGCCAGCTCAATCTCGGTCATCAAGGACGGCACTCCCGGCACGATCCCGGAGTTGAAAATGATCCACACAAAAAGCGGCACCCCGACCCCTTTGACCGTCCAGGCGATGAGCCAGCGACGATGGGGCGAACCCACCTCTTCAGCGAGTCGCTGCCAGTAATGGAATGTCACCATGACAATGGCCGCGAGAACGACTATGGATGACGCAAAGCGCATGGTTCAAACTGTGTCGTTCAGCCTACACTCACCCTGGCGAAAATCCAAATAAACCTCCCCCTGAACTCGCGGCTCACCCAACCCACCCCTCACCCCTCCCAAGCGGGGAACAAGCGACCGTGCATTGCTCCCCTCGTGGGAGGGGCTGGGGGTGGGTTCAAGGGTTCAATGCCCGACAATTTCGCTCCGGGAATTCCCTCTCTGAACTCTTCAGCCGGAACTCTTGATTTTTATCTCCCGTTCGACCAGCTTGGGTTCATGCAATTGGCATTACTGATGACCTGTTTGCGAATGACCAACTAGTTACGGGCAGGAACGAACGTGAACATCATTCAGATCACTCCCGGCGCCGGCGGCATGTATTGCGGGAATTGTTTCCGCGACAACGCACTCGTCGCGGCACTCCGCAAGTTGGGACATCACACGCTGATGTTGCCGCTGTATCTGCCGATGACGCTGGAGGAGGAAGACCAGAGCACCGGCACGCCCATTTTTTTCAGCGGCATCAACGTTTACCTCGAACAAAAATCGTCGTTATTCCGCCATGCACCGCAGTGGTTGCATCATTTGCTGGCGTCGCGCTCATTGCTCAAGCTGGCCGCCGGCAGCGCCGCCAAAACGCGCGCCGCCGACGTCGGCGAAATCACGCTCTCGATGATTCGCGGCGAGGAAGGCAATCAAGCCCGCGAACTGGAAGAACTGATCGGCTGGTTGAAAACGCAGGAGAAACCGGACGTGATTTGTCTCTCGAACGCGCTTCTGATTGGCCTGGTTCGCCGCTTGAAGGCGGAACTCCAAGCGCCGGTGGTTTGCATGTTGCAGGGCGAAGACACATTCCTCGATGCGCTGCCGGAAGCGCATCGCGATCTCACTTGGAAAACCCTCGCGGAACGCGCGGCGGAAGCGGATTTGTTCGTCGCGCCGAGCCGATACTTTGCCAGTCGGATGGGTGAACGTCTCGGTATTCCTGCCGACCGAGTGTGCGTGGTTCACAACGGAATCAATCTTGAGGGCTTCGAAGTGCGGAACGCGGAACGCGAAGCGCGGCACGACGGCGCACCCGTGCTCGGTTACTTTGCGCGAATGTGCCGGGAAAAAGGACTCGATACGCTCATCGAGGCATTCATCATTTTGAAGCAGCGGGATCGCGTCAAGAATCTCAAGTTGCGCATTGGCGGCGGCTGCGGGCCGTCGGACAAACCTTTCGTTGAAACTTTGCGCGATCGATTGAAATCAAACGGGCTTCTGGGCGACGTGGAGTTTCATCCCAACCTCGATCGAGCGGCGAAACTTGAGTTCTATCGTTCACTTTCTGTTTTCTCCGTGCCGGCGCTTTACGGCGAAGCGTTTGGATTGTATGTCATTGAAGCGCTGGCGTCGGGAGTGCCGGTCGTGCAACCGCGTCACGCGGCGTTCCCGGAGTTACTCGAGGCGAGTGGGGGCGGTGTGCTGTGCGAACCTGGGGATGTGAATTCGTTGGCGGATGCCATTGAGCAATTGCTTTTGTCGCCCGAAAGAGTCCGCCAGCTCGGCGAAACCGGCCGGCGTGCGGTGCTGGAAAAATTCAGCGCCGAAAGCATGGCCACAGGAATGGCGGACGTCTTCCGTGACGTGACCGCGAAAAATACTCAACCTTCAACGCTCAACCTGCAACCACACTGAATGGCCTACGAATTCAAAGTCACACGGCGGATCGAATTTTCCGACACCGACATGGTGGGCATCGTGCATTACTCGAATTTCTTCCGCTACATGGAGTCGGCGGAGCACGCCTTTTTCCGCTCGCTCGGTTTCTCCGTCTTGCTGAATGAGTTTGAACTGCCGCTTGGTTTGCCGCGCGTCCATGCCGAGTGCGATTACAAGCATCCGCTACGGTTCGAGGACGAAGTCGAAATCCATCTGCTGGTCAGCGAAAAGAAGTCACGCTCGTTGAGTTACGTGTTTCGCTTTCGCAAGTTGAACACGTCACCGGTGTTGGAAGTGGCGCGCGGCAGATTGACTGTCGTGTGCGTCCTGCGCCATTCCGACGGCAAGATGGCTGCCACGGCGATTCCCAAATCTCTGGCGGACAAGATTGAGGTGGCACCGCCGGAGTTGTTGTCATAAGATGTCGCCGTCCCAATTAAAGCGGCACGATATGTGGAAGAAATTGGCCCATCTAAGTCTCACTATTTGTTGTCTAGGGAGTGTATTACCTGCGGGTTACGCCGAGAATGTCGCTCAATCACAGCGATGGTACATGATGGCTGATATTGGCCCTGCGTTTCTTGAAGATATCCCCGTGAAAAGGTCGGGCGTGCCTTTAGGTGACGTTAAAGTCAAATCCAGATTCCGCGCCGACATGGACTTTGGATATCGTCTGACGCCATATTTTTCGTCAGAGTTTGAACTCGGTTGCGTTATCGCGAAGCTTGAGGATGTTGGCCAACATGACTTCATCCAATTCCCCATCATGGTCAACCTTAAGCTGGCGTGGCCTAACTCTTCGCGTTTCAAGCCGTATGCTGGAATTGGTCTAGGCGGAATTGAAACTTACGCGGAGACAACAGCCGGCCCGAAACAGTCTGATAGTGAGTTTGGATTCGGATACCAGATCATAGGCGGCATTGAGTACGGCTTGAACAAACATCTCGCTCTCGGATTCGGTTACCGATACTTGGTGGGATCTGATTTGCATCCTGGCAATGGACTCTTTCTGCTGAAGTCGCCGCGTACCCATAGCTTTGCACTGTCGCTTAGCTACGCGTTTTAAGTGGAACACAATCAAAACTGCGGTTGGGGCAAACTGCGCCACTCCTTGACCACGCCGTTTTCAAAAACGATTTCCGCGCGCACATAACTGCGCGGGTAAAAGTCACTCTCCAAATAAGTTTCCGGATAACAATAATGGCCGTGGAAATAGGGGCGGGAACTCCAGTAACGATGCTCTTCGAGATAAGTCCCGTGGTAAAGCCAGGTGATGGTGTTGCCTTGGGATGATTCGCCGGTCAAGATTTGTGAAGGCTTGCCCCAGGCGATGTAAACTGCGTCCATGCTCATGCCCACCTTGATTCTCTTCTGATCGACCAGGCTTTTCATTTCCGGCGACAGGCTGGAATAAGCCGCCATCCGTTCGTGCTTACGCGATTCAACGGTTCTGGTGGCGCAGCCGGTCAAAGCCAGCGTCATCCACAAAATGTAGCTGAAATGTTTCATGATTCTTCTGACGTTGTATCCAAGAGTTCAGTGGAAACATACCACAGCCTGATTCGACAAACCATTTGAAGTCCGCGCCGCTCCGCACTAAACTTGGCGCACTATGAACTGGCTGACCTTTGCTTTGATGACGGTGGTTTCGTGGGGACTCTACGGAATTTTTCTGCACAACGGACAAACCGCGATGGCGGACAAGAGCAACGCGCTTTACAAATCGTTTCTCTTTGTCGGGCTGGCGTACTTCCTCACGGCCGTGTTGGCGCCGCTGGGGATGTTGCTGATGCGAAAGTCCAACTGGAGTTTTCCAACGGCGGGCATGGGCTGGTCTTTGCTGGCGGGGATTGTGGGCGCGATCGGCGCGTTTTGTGTGCTGCTGGCGTTTGGCGCGGATGGCAAGCCGGGCGTGGTCATGTCGATTGTCTTTGCCGGCGCGCCCGTGGTAAACGCCGTCACCGCCATCATGCTGCATCCGCCGGAAGGAGGATTCGCCGCCATCAAACCGCAATTTTATCTTGGCATTGTTTTGGCGGCGCTCGGCGGCTGCCTCGTTACCTTCTACAAACCGCCTCCGCCCAAGCCGCATCCCGTTGCCGCTCAAACCGCGCCCGTTTCGCCTGCTGCGCACCAGGAGAATTAATGGCCGGTGCCGCTCACCCTTCTCGCGCGGAGATTGCCGCTGGTCAACTGGCGCAACTCCGTTCGCTCGTCGCCGAATTGTTTCCCGCCAATCCATTTTACACGCGAAAGCTTCAAGCGGCCGGCGTCGCCTTCGACATCGCTTCGCTCGAAGATTTTTCAAAACGTTTTCCTTTTACGACGAAACAAGAATTGGTGGGCGACCAACGCCATCACCCGCCGTACGGAACGAACCTGACGTATCCGCTGGCGGACTACACACGTTGTCACCAAACCAGCGGCACGAGCGGCGTTCCTTTGCGCTGGCTGGACACACCGGAAAGCTGGGACTGGATGGTCGAGAGTTGGATGAAAATTTTCGACGCGGCGGGCGTTGAGCGCGGCGATCGGATTTTTTTCGCGTTCTCGTTTGGCCCATTCATCGGCTTCTGGCTGGCGTTCGAGGCGGCGGCGCGGATCGGATGTCTTTGTCTGCCGGGCGGCGGCTTGAGCAGTGAATCCAGGTTGCGCGCGATGATTGACAATCAAGCAACCGTGCTGTGCTGCACGCCCACCTATGCGATGCGTCTGGCGGAAGTTGCCGCCAAAGAGAACATCGACCTCACACTGGCGAAAGTGGAAACGATTATCGTCGCCGGTGAACCGGGCGGCAGTATTCTGGCCACGCGCAATCGGCTGACGGAGCTTTGGCACGGGGCGCGCATCTTTGATCATCACGGAATGACGGAAGTCGGCCCGGTGACTTACGAATGTCCGCAACGACCGGGGGTGCTGCACGTCCTCGAATCGGCCTACTTCGCCGAAGTGATTGATCCAGCCAGCGGGCGTCACGTTTCCGCCGGTCAGAACGGCGAACTCGTTTTGACGACGCTCGGGCGCACGGGTTCGCCGTTGCTGCGCTACCGCACGGGCGATCTCGTGAAGTGCGGCGCGCGGAATGCGGAGCACGGAACGCTCTGCGCTTGCGGCCGGATTGAGCTGGCCCTTGAAGGCGGTATTCTCGGTCGCACGGATGACATGGTGGTGGTGCGCGGGGTCAACGTTTATCCCACCGCCGTGGAAGAGATCGTCCAGGCCAGTGGTGAAGTGGCCGAGTATCAGGTGCACATCAACACCGCCCACTCATTGGTGGAACTCAGTGTCCAGATGGAGCCGGTGGCGAACTGCCGGGACGTTGCGGCTCTGGCGCGGAAATTGGAGAAAGGTTTTGACAAGGCGTTCGCTCTGCGTGTACCTGTGACGGCTGTTTCGCCCGGAACGTTGCCGCGGTTTGAAATGAAATCGAAGCGCTGGGTGAGAAGTTCAACGTGAAACTGTTTTCGGAATAATTTGAAGGGCGCATGGGGAATGAAAACAATCTGGCTGGTGGTGTTGTTGGGCGTGGTCAGTTTACAGTCGAGTTGGGCCGAAGACGCCGGTTGGGGTTCAGCCGGGGTGCGGGCGGGCTTCTCGGCGACCAGTCGCAACGATAACTTCTGGCAAAGCGAGGCGTTCGCGACGCATAACCTGCGCTGGCGCTGGGAGTGGGCTTCCGGATGGTTTTTGCAAACACGGTTGGATTTGTCCGCAGGCGTCCTCCACGGACGCGGCGAGGAGGGTTTCGTCGGCACGTTGGGGCCGGCTTTGGTCTTGGGCAAGGGAGATTTTCCCCTGACATTTGAAGGGGGTTCGAGTCCGACGATCCTGAGCCGCGATGAATTCGGATCTGAAAATTTCGGCATCCCGTTTCAATTTACCAGTCACGCTGGTTTCGATTGTCGCGTTTACAAGCAGTTAAGCATCGGCTACCGCTTTCAGCACATGTCCAACGCGAGCATCAGCGAGCACAATCCAGGACTGGATCTGCACATGCTCTCGATCAGCTATCGATTCTGAGGGTTGCAATCACTGTGGGTTCGGATAAAGTCCTTTCATGAAGCCATACATTCGCCTTGCCCATAGCGTTGGTGTGTTCATCACGCCGTTGTTGTTTGCCGGGATGCTCGCCGGTTGCGCGTCCGCTCCCAAAGTCGATTGGAACGCGCGCGTCGGCAATTTCACTTACGACCAGGCGGTGGCGGAATTGGGACCGCCCGACAAATCCACCAAGCTGTCCGACGGCTCGACGGTGGCCGACTGGATTACGAGGAAAAAATCGTCCGGCCTCTCGCTTGGGGTGGGCACTGGTTACAGCCACTATGGCGGTGGCGTGGGCACCAGCACGGGTGTGGGCGTCGCGGCGCCGGTCGGTTCGACCGGCGACCATGTCCTGCGACTGACCTTTGGTCCGGATGGAAAACTGAAGCAGTGGTCCAAGTCGTAGAAGCAAGTGGGTTGCTCCTGAGCATGAAGAAACTGCTTGCGATGTGGCGCGGCCAAATTGCCCGGCTTGGGTGACCTCAAACAGTTTGGCTGTTGCAAACGTCCAGCCGGATTCCGACGGATGGGCAAGGATTCAATCAAACGCTGTCGCGGCCAGGAGGAATGAAGTAGCGTGCTGGAACAGGTATGAAACGTCATCCGTTGCGAGTGCTGCGCCGGTTTTTTGTTTTCACCGTTCTCATTCTGCTGTGTCTGCTCGAGTTCATTTTCTGCATCTGGTTGAGAGGAAAGGCAAGTTCGGCCCGCGCGCGCGCCGATTGGCTGCAACGCTGGAGCCGCCGGCACCTGCGCAATATCAACGCGGAAATCCAACGCTCCGGCCAGCCCCCCGCGCGCGGTCTGCTGGTCAGCAATCATCTCAGCTACCTTGACATTTTGGTGCTGGCGGAGGCGCAGCCGATGGTGTTTCTGTCCAAGGCCGAGGTGCGCGACTGGCCGTTGATCGGCTGGCTGACGCGCTGCGCCGGCACGTTGTACATCCAGCGCGAACAGAAGTCGGACGTGGCGCGCGTCAATGCGCAGTTCGCGACGGTGGTGGAGCAGGGGTTGGTGCTGGCAATTTTTCCCGAAGGCACCAGCACCGGTGGCAACACGCTTTTGCCCTTTCGCTCGTCCGTGCTGGCGCCGGCGGTCGAACAACAGTGGGCGATCACGCCGACGTGGATCGGCTATTCGCTGGAGGACGGACTGGTGGAGGAGGAGATTTGTTACTGGCGCGACATGACTTTTGGTCTGCACGCTTTGAATCTGCTGTCCAAGCGGCGCGTCACGGTGCACGTGGCTTACGCGGCGTCGATCGAGGCGGGACCGGATCGCAAGGAACTGGCGCGGCAGCTCCATGCGCAAGTTTGCGATCTGGCGGAGCGGCACGGCGGCAAAAAATTGAGAGGTTCGCCGGGCACGCTTTGATTGAAGCAAACGATGCCGCGCCCAGTTTTATCAATTTCCAATTGCGGGCCGGGTCGGATACATATCGCGGCATGAAACCAACGTCGCGTGAAGCTGGCCGCCATGCAGACTAAAAGCCTCTCTCCATTCTGGCTGCTGTTCATCCTGACCGGGCTGAATCTGCTGAACTATCTGGATCGCTCGGTGCTCAGCGCGGTGCGGACGCCCCTGGCCACGGATTTCGGTCTGACCTACGGCGAATCGGGACGCGCGTTCACGGCGTTCATGATCGGTTACTTTGTCACGTCGCCGTTCTTCGGTTACTTGGGCGACCGGCTGCCGAGGAAGTGGCTGATTGCGGTCGGGATTTTTGTCTGGAGTCTCGGCACGGTATTGACCGGATTTGCCGGCGGGTTCACGACGCTGTTGTGTTTCCGCGTCCTTGTGGGTTTCGGTGAAGCGAGTTATGCGACGATCAGCCCCAGTCTCATTTCGGACACTTTCGGCCCGCTCAAACGCAATAACGCGCTGACGATTTTTTACGTGGCGATTCCGGTCGGCTCGGCGCTGGGTTATATCGTCGGCGGTGAAATCCAGGCACTCGCCGGTTGGCGCCAGGCATTTATCTGGGCCGGATTGCCAGGGCTGATCCTCGCCTTGATTCTGCTTCCCTTCCGCGAACCCCGGCGCGGTCAGGCGGATTTGAAAGCGGGCGAAACGCTGTCCAAACCGACTTTCCGCGATTTTCTCAAACTGTTTCGCAACCTGAATTACATGCTGGTGATTTGGGGTTACGTGGCGTACACGTTTGCCATTGGCGCATTCGCTTTCTGGGGACCGACCTTTCTCGAAAAAATCCATCATCTCTCCAACGCCAATGCTAATCGTTTCTTCGGGTCAGTGCTCGTGGCTACGGGACTGGTGGGCACCTTGCTCGGCGGGTTCGCGGCCACTGCCTGGCAGAAACGAAATCCCGCGGGTTACGGTTGGTTGCTGACCAGTTCGGTGTGGCTGGCGGTACCGCTGGCAGTCGGCGCGTTCTGGGCGGCGAACACGACGCTGGCGATGAGCTTTCTCGCCGCCGCCATGTTCGCCTTGTTCTTGTCCACCGGGCCGGTCAACACGTTGATCATTGAAACCGTGCCGGTGAATTTGCGCGCCAGCGCCATGGCGCTCTCAATTTTCATGATCCATTTGTTCGGCGATGTCTGGTCGCCGGAAATTGTCGGCTGGCTGGCAGATTATTCGAGTCTGCAACGAGCGGTGTTGATCCTGCCGGCGGCCCTGGTGGTGAGCGGCGCGCTCTGGTTGACGTTGGCGGCGAAAACTGCGCGCGAACATCGAAAGAAACTTCAAGTGTAACGGTTGCTTGTGAAAAATCCTGAACAACGAGATTGGTTTTTCTTGCGTTGGGTGTTGAGCGCGGTTTTGTGGGTGCTGACCAACCTGGTCTATCGCATCAAAGTCGTCGGGCGCGAACACGTTCCCGAAACCGGCGGGATGCTGCTGGTCTGCAATCATCTATCGCAGGCGGACGCGATGCTGCTGTTCGCGGCCGGGCACCGGCGCATCCGCTTCTTGATGTACAAAGGAATTTATGACCGGCCGTGGATCAAACCGTTTGCGCGCCTCCTGGGCGTCATTCCCATCTCGTCAGAACTGCGACCGCGCGAAATGATCCAGTCCTTGAAGACGGCGAGCGAGGCGATCAAGAATGGGGAGGTCGTCTGCATCTTTGCCGAAGGCCAGATCACGCGCATCGGTCAAATGCTCCCATTCCGGCGCGGCTTCGAGCGGATCATGAAAGATGTCGATGCGCCGATCGTTCCGGTGGCGCTCGAAGGTGTTTGGGGCAGCATCTTCAGCTTCGAGCAGGGTCGCTTTCTGTGGAAATGGCCGCGGCGGATTCCATATCCCGTCACGGTACATTTCGGGAAACCGATGCCAGCCAGCGCGACGGCGTTCGAAGTGCGCCAAGCCGTGCAGGAACTCACGGCCAAGGCGTGGGAACACCGCAAGCCGCGCATGAGAACGTTGCACCGCGAATTTGTTTCCTCGGCACGACGACATCCGTTTCGCTTCGCCATGGCCGATGCGCAGGTTCGCAAACTGAACTTTGGCGCCGCGCTCACCCGCACGATTTTGTTGGCCCGGCGTTTGAGAAAAACTTGGTCCGGACAGAGCATGGTAGGCTTGCTATTGCCGCCATCGGTCGCCGGCGCGCTCGTCAACTACGCCGCCTTATTGATGGGAAAAGTGCCGGTGAACCTCAACTACACCGTATCCGACGAGACCCTCGCCTCGTGCGTGCGCCAGTGCGAGATCCAGACGGTGATCACGTCGAAAGTTTTTTTGGACAAGGTCGAACTCACTATCCCGTGCCGGACAATTTTTTTGGAGGAACTGGCGGCAAATCCAACCGTCGCTGAAAAACTGCTCGCGCTGCTGATGAGTTGGATGTTGCCGGTTGGTTTGCTGGAACGAGCGCTGGGTCGCGAAAAGCAATTCACGCTCGACGATCTGGCGACGATTATTTTTTCCAGCGGCAGCACCGGCGACCCGAAGGGCGTGATGCTGACGCATTACAACATCGGCGCGAATGTCGAGCAACTCGGCCAGACGTTCGCGTTTAGCCGTCGCGACCGCATTTTAGGCGTGTTGCCATTCTTCCATTCGTTTGGTTTCACCGGCGCGTTGATATTGCCGGCGGTTCATGGAGTCGGCGTGGTCTATCATCCCAATCCGCTGGATGCGAAATCCATCGGCCCACTCGTCAGCGATTATGCCGTCACGTTTCTGGTGGCGACGCCGACGTTTTTGCAAATGTACATCCGCGGTTGTTCGCCGGAAGATTTCGGAAGCGTGCAATATGTGCTGGTTGGCGCGGAGAAATTGCCGGAACGCGTGGCCAACGCGTTTGAAGAACGATTCGGTGTGCGGCCGTTGGAAGCCTACGGTTGCACCGAATGCGCGCCGGCCGTGACGGTCAACACCCGCGACTTTCGCGCCGCCGGCTTTCGGCAGGTGGGCGCCAAGCGTGGCAAGATTGGTCATCCGCTGCCGGGAGTCAGCGTGCGCATCGTCGATCCGCAGACCGGCGAGCCATTGCCCGTGAATCAACCTGGTCTGCTTCTCGTCCGCGGACCGAATGTGATGAAAGGCTATCTCGGTCGCCCGGAAAAAACGGCGGAGGTATTGCGCGACGGCTGGTATGTCACCGGCGACATCGCGGCGCTGGACGAGGACGGTTTTTTGCAAATCACCGACCGCCTGAGCCGGTTCAGCAAGATCGGTGGCGAGATGGTGCCGCACATCAAAGTGGAGGAGAAGCTGCACGAAACAGCGGGCGTGACAGAGCAGACTTTTGTTGTCACCGGCGTGCCCGATGAAAAGAAAGGAGAGCGATTGGTTGTCCTGCACAAGCTTTCCGACGAGCAACTAAAGGCGAGCCTGGAAAAATTTGCCCAGGTAGATTTGCCGAATTTGTGGAAGCCGCGCGCTGATCAATTTTTCCGCGTCGAAGCCATCCCGTATCTCGGCACCGGCAAACTGGACCTGCGCAAAATTCGTGAACTGGCGGGCGAATTGTCCGCCGTCGAAAAATCATCAGACGAATAATCCTGAAGCCCAAGCACGTCACGGCGTGCCTCAATCGGCATCCCACAAGGTGTGGTCGATTGGCCCACCACCGTCGAAATCCTAAAAATTGAACAAAACCTGAACGTACACAAAGTCCGCGTCGCTCGAACCGATGGCGGAGAGTGAACTCTTCACATAATCGCCCACGAAGAAATGGCCGTAGCCGACTTGGGCGTTTGCATACGGTTTGATGGCGTAGCTGGCCAGCAAATCCAGTTCCGAGCCAACATAATTGCTGTCCGTTGGATTAACTCCGTAGCCCGTCCCCGCCGTGGCCGGTACGCCGCCGCGGCGCGAGCGGAATTCAACGCCAAGGCGCAAAAATGCCAAGGTGCGGAGACTCTGTGTCGAGACTTTGATCCATCGCTTTGAAACTCGTGGCGCGGACAGCCATGTCCGCGCGTTTCCTCTCTCGGCCTTGGACTGGCGGACAAGGCTGTCCGCGCTCCGGCCCTTGCAGTGCTATCCCATGACATCGTTTCATTCTGAGAGGATTATTTCACGCGGCAAGTGCCGTGAGTTGTTCGACATCCGCCTGGCGCGCGGCCAAAAATGCGGTGATGATGTTGCGACCCTTCCCGGTCATCACGTAGCGGTGCGAGGAGACTGACGGGGGTTTTGATTTTCATACGTTTGATTTCGATTGAGTGTCGAAAGTTGCCGGTTGAGAGTTGGGTTTCTTGGGTTCGCAAGAACACACGAAAGGAACGAAGAGCTTCAGTCGCCTTCGTTGCCTTCTGTTCAATCCGGTCCTTCATGGTTCAGTTCCCGGTTCATGTGGGCACGATCACAGGCTGACCGCGCGGTAGAACTTGTTCGTGGCATCGAGAGCGCCCAGGTCGGTCAGTGCCATCGGCCCGGTGTAATTGAAGTTCAACCAGTCCACCCAACTGCCTGGGGCAAGCGAGGTGGAGGTTTGAATCCGATAGGGCCGGCAAACGGTGCCGTCGCGGAAGATGAAGCTGAAACCGGTCTCCCGCGAATACGAAAGGTTGGTAAAGCGGCCGGGGTTGACCACCGTCAACTGGGCCACGCTGCTGGTCGTGCTGCCGTAGGCGTTCGTGATCACGACGGAGTAGCCGGCGGGTAGTCAAAACGAGTGCTGTCTGTTTTATGTAGGTCTCCATCCCCCGGGTCGATCTCAATCTGACTTCAGCCGGAAGAATTGCGCGCCATTCGTGGCCGGAACGGTCACCCATTTGTTGGTGCCATCGTCGGTGATGCTGCTGGCGTTCGTGACCCACGCGGTTGGATCGGCGAAGTTGGTGGTGGTTTGCAGCGTGAAATTCTGCGCCACAGCCGGCCAGGAAAGAAGGAGGTCGGCCCCTGACAATTTTGTCTTCAATATTGGCGGCTCCACCGGCCACGTCACCAGCGCCAAGCTCAAATCCGATCCCGCCGCAATGGCGAAGACGTTGGTCAATCCGCTTGGCACATTGCATTGGCCATAGTCATTCGCTCCCCAAGCCACGAACGTTCCGTTCGATTGCAACACAAGGCTGTGGTCATCACCAGCGGCGATGGCGATCACGTTGGTCAAATCAAGTGGGACGTAAATTTGGCCGGACTCATTGCGTCCCCAGGCAACCACAGTGCCATTGGATCGGAGCGCCAGATTGTGGTTATATCCTGCCGCGATCGCCACGATTCCACTCAGCCAGGGCGGAGGCAAGCTCTGGCCGAAGTAGTTGTCGCCCCATGCAACGACGGTGCCGTTCTATTTTAGCGCGAGGCTATGCTCATCCCCTGCCGCGACGGCGACGACACCGCTTAACCCGGCCGGCACGTTTGTATACCAAGATCCCCACGCCACGACGGTACCGTTTGATTTTAGCGCCAAGCTGTGGTAGCGGCCGGCGGCGACGGCTCTGACGCCACTCAATCCGCCCGGCACGTTGCATTGGCCATCACTATTAATTCCCCAAGCCACAACCGCCCCGTTGGACTTAAGCGCGAGGCTATGAAAATCCCCTGCCGCGATACCCACCACATTGCTCAAACCACTGGGGACCGTGAGTTGGCCCCAGTAGTTGTCACTTCCCCAAGCGACGACGCTGCCGTCGGCAGCGAGGGCGAGACTGTGCGACAGTTTACCCCCGTCCAAAGCCACGAGGGGCTTACCTGGCGCCAGGCATTGGCCATACGATTTATCTCCCCAGCCCACGATGGTTCCATCGGATTTGAGCGCCAGGCTGTGGCTTCCCTGCTGGGCCGCCGCGATAGCCACCACGTTGCTCAAACCTGCCGGCACATTGGTTTGGCCAGACCAGTTGTTTCCCCCCCCAAGCCACGACGATGCCATTGGACTTGAGTGCCACAGTATGACTCCCACCCGCTGAGATAGACGCAACGCCAGCCAAATCGGCCGGCACATTGATTTGGCCGGAGTAGTTCTCCCCCCAAGCCACGACGGTGCCGTCCGACATGAGAGCCAAGCTGTGGTAGGCACCGGCCGCAATGGCCACCACGTCGCTCAAACCTGCCGGCACATCGCATTGGCCCGACGAATTGTATCCCCACGCCACAACGGTGCCGTTGGACTTGAGGGCCAAGTTGAATTCAGCGCCTGCCGCGATGGCCACCACGTTGCTCAAACCCGCCGGCACGTTGCCTTGGCCCGACGAATTGTATCCCCACGCCACGACGGCGCCATTGGACTTGAGGGCCACAGAATGACGCCCGCCCGCTGAGATACGCACAACGTCGGTCAGATTGACCGGTACGTTGCATTGGCCATCACTATTAATTCCCCAAGCCACGACAGTGCCATTGGACCTGAGTGCCAAGCAGTGTCCTCCGCCCGTCGCGATGGCCATCAGATTGCTCAAACCCGCCGGCACAGCGCGTGTGACACGGTTACTCTGCCCCCAAGCGACAACAGTGCCGTTCGACATGAGAGCCAAGCTGCTAGAGCCACCGGCCGCGATGGCCTTGAACCGGGCGTCAGGTTGAACCAATGGTATCACTTCCTTTCCCCAAGCAAAAAGAGACCCGCATTGCGCAGGGGTGGGCAGCAGCCAGAGCAAGGCGGTTAACAGTCCTGGCAACGCCGGAAGCCTGGTTGTGCATCGTCGGTTTACATTGTTCGGTTTCATGGGATTTCTTTCTCCGATTGGCTCAGGTTGAAATCAGCCGGAAGAGTTACCGGGGTGGGCGGAACGGGTAACTTCGGTCCACCCGCCCTGCGACCCGGATTCTCGCTACCGGGCCGGACGCCAGCCGAGCGTAGTCGTGAATTGCGGCTTGTCGCCCACCGTGCCGAGCACGCTCCCGGAGGCCGAGACAATTGTAACCTGCTCGCTCATGCTATTGAGCCGCTTGTTCAGCCACACGTCACGAGTGAAAACGATGCTCTGTCCTGTGGGCGACCAAAAGGCGAAGAACCCGTTGTCGCTGGGGCCCGAAACCGTACTGCCCGAACCCGGAAACACGGTGGTGAGTCCGGAGCCGTCAACGTTGATCGTCCGCACGCCGTTCGGCGTCCAGTAGCCCACGAGCTTGCTCCCATCGGCCGAGAGCTCCGGCCCTGCGAAATTCGACGCGAGCGGCCCCACCGCGCTGCCGGTCGCTACCTCGGCCTTGAACAGGTCACGATTGAACGAGAAGTAGATGGTGCTCCCGTCCGCCGAGAAGTCGCAGCCGTTGTAGGCCCAGCTACCGGCGGTAACCATATCCACCGTCCAGGCTAGGAGCTGCGGCTCACCAGCCGCCCCCGGCAGCCCCGATGACCAATTAATGTCCATGAGGTAGAGCCCGACGACGAGATTCGTCTCGGTGCTCAGGTCCGGGACGCTGCCGATGAAGGCGACCTTGCCGTCGCTCACGAGCCAGCGCTGGTTAGAGGAGGGTTGGTAGTTGACGACTTGCACCGGGGGCCCAGTGCTCAATCGCACTTGGGCGCCGTTCTCGGCAATCGCCAACAGCACGGGGCCGCTGCCGTCGTCCCGAACCGTCAAGAACCAGTAGCAACCGCTGTGCGACAAGTCGCTCGGCCGAGGGAACTCGCGCCAGTCCAACACCGCGAACAGGTTCTGGATGCCCGAGCCGTCGCTGTTGGCCATCTTGACGTAGCCGTTCTGCGCGTAGAACACGATGCCCGGCTCGACACTGGGGTGAGGCGGTGGTTTGACCGGTTTGCCGGCCTGGGTGGTGACGGCAAACGTGAGTGCGCCGCAGGCCAGGGCCAGCCCCAGCCAGCGTGTTGGGTTCTGTCTTGTCTTCATGATGATTTCCTTTTTTTCGTTGTTCATGCCGTTCTAATGGGTCCAAGCGATTTTCCGGGGCGGGTTGCACGGGGAATTTTGGAAGATTCTTTGCCCCCGCGGGATGCGGATTCAGGGCGGGCGAAGCAGGTTGCTTCGGCCCGCCCTGAGTCGCTGTTTTGCCGGGCCCACCCGCCCGGCCTCGGTTGAGGGCCATCATTTGGGCGTAGCCAGGTATGCGCGCTGGCCGGCGCTGGTGGTGCCCTCGCCCACGATCTGGCCTCGTTCGTTGATCGCCGAAGCAGTGTCCAAGTCGCTGAACCCGTCCAGGTCGGACAATAGACTCTCCAGCAGCATGGTCCCCTTGCCCTGCTCCCAGAGGAGCGGACGGTTGTCGAGATCCTTGGTGCGGTTTTGCCCGGTGCCTACCACCTGCCCGCGGTCGTTGATGGCGCTGGAGGGCCCATGCTTCATCGTGTTCGGCTTCTGCAAGGTCGTCGTCGTGATCGTGACTGAGCCATTTGGCGCGACAACGACCGTCCACATGCGCGAATCCCACGACCAGTCATCGCTCCCGACAATCTGCCCCGCGTTGTTGACGTCATGTGCGTGGCTGGCGTCCAGGTAGATCATCAAGTCGTTGATGCCGTCCCCGTTCTCATCCGCGAACCAGGGGTTGGGCAGCGTGTAATCCGGGATGATCAGGAAGGCGCCATAACCAGAAAGTTTATAATCAAGCCCGACCACCCATCCCAAGTCATTGATCGCATACGGCTCGATGCCATCGGCGTTCGGATGGGGTTCAAGCACGAACATCAGGTCATTGATTCCGTCGCTGTTGCCGTCGCGGAACCAGGTAACGGGCACCCCGTTTTCGTCCGTCTCCGGGCAAATCACGAACCCCATCTCAACGCCATTAAGTGGGAAATAGCCCACGACGAATCCCTTGTCGTTGATGTCATATGCGTATCCATTGGGATACGCGTTCCCAACCAGGTCCGTCGGGACATAGCCGTTCGCGTCGGGAATCCACACCGTCGGACGCGGTGAAGCGCCCGTATTAAGTCTGCATCGACCCACCACCTGGCCAGAATTGTTGATCGCGGAGGCTTCACTGTAGTCACACCCGTTGTCCAAGTCCGTAGGTGCGGCCGTGGCAGTCTCCCAGACGACGGCGTGCCATTGGCCATTGACCGTCTGCATGCGACCGACGACATGGCCGGAGTCGTTCAGATCCTCCGCGTCGCAGGTGGTGAATCCCGGGAGCCCGCTGAGTTGCGTCAGCGTGTACGAGGGAGGAACGGGCGCCGGCTTGCCGGCCAAGGCCGTATCGGAAAACGCGACGATGGCCGCCAGCGCGATGGCGGATAATGCGAGCGGGAGCTTTTGGGTGTTCGGGGTATTCGCCCGATCTGCGGCAAGCAGCCCGGGCCAGCGAACGGTATTCAATGTTGTCTTCATATTTTTGCCTTTCGTAGATGGATTCACACGTGTGCTTCCAATGGTCCCAAGCGATTTCATGAAGTGGTTTGCACGGGGAATTTTGGAAAATCTTTTGACCACGGATGGACGCGGCTGACTTGTTTGCTCGAGTTTGCCGCACTCTTCCGACTGTAGCCACATGAGCCTCCGTGGTTGATCTCGTCAGAGCGCGGCTTGAGTTCAGGGCGTTCCCTGTTCGTCTGGGTCCAGGGTAATGCTGAGGCCTTTGAGCGGCTGACCGGTAGCGTCGGTGAACCGGATCGAACCCAACCAATCCTCCGGTCCGTTGACGACTTTGAACACGATAACGTTGAGGCCAGCCTTCAACTCAATGCCCGCCACCGCATCCTCATCCGCGATGAATACCCGCGGCAGGGTGCGGCGATAAATCTCCTTGCCATTCAAATAGACTTTGGACCCATCGTCGCTGCCAAGCCTAATCACCAATTCGCCTAGAGCCGCTCGACTCTTGATATAGCAAACCGCGTAACCCACGCTCCATTCGCTCGCCTCTCCCAAGAAGGCACCGAAATCGAGCACACAATCTTCCGTTTCGACCGCCCGCCACACCCGCTCGCCCGTGCCAATCGTGATCCGCTCGCCCTCACGCGGGCGCAGTTGGCTTTCGAGCGGTAGTTGTTCCTCATTCAAGGCCCGTTCAATATCGCTGACCTGATGATCCATAAACTCGAGCGGGGCCAGCACCAACCACTGTTTGAGGGCGCCTGTGTCCTGCGCACGAAGCGCGCGCTCGCGTTCGGCGGTCTCCGCGTCCTGACGCCCCAGGGCGGCAAGCTGCTCGGCGGCGGCGCGTTCTTCCTGTTCCCAGAACGCAACCTGCTCTGGTGTCGCCGCCTGCCAAACCCTTGCCGACCCATCCTCGTTCCCAGAGCCAATCCGTTCGCCATCAGCGGAAACGGCCACAGAGCACACCCCGCCAGAGTATCCCTTAAGGGTCAGCAATTCCCGTCCACTTGCCGCCTGCCACAGCTTGACCGTGCCGTCCGAACTGGCAGTGACAACCCGATGGCCGTCCGGGGAAAACGCCACCGAAGAAACCCCATTACCGTTCGCCTTGATGGCAAGCAATTCCCGACCGGTCGCAGCTTCCCACACCCGTGCTGTGCCATCACGGCTGCCCGTGACGATCCGCTCGCCGTCGGCAGAAAACGCCACCGAACTAACGCCCCGGCCGTGCCCTCTGAGGACCAGCTGTTCCTCGCCCCCAGCGGCTTCCCACACTCTTGCCGTGCCATCCGCACTCCCGGTGACAATCCGCTGACCATTGCAAGAATAGGCCACCGAGCTTATACCCGCGCTGTGTCCCTTGAGGACCTGCAACTCGTTGCCGGTTGCAGCCTCCCATACCCGGGCTGTCTGATCCCAACTCCCACTGACAATCCGCTGGCCGTTGGGAGCAAACGCCACCGACCAAACAGCGGCGCTGTGTCCCTTCAGCGCGAGCAATTCCCGGCCGTTGCCCGCCTCCCACACTCTGGCCGTCCCATCCGCACTGCCGGTGACAATGCGCTGGCCGTCCGCGGAAAACGCCACCGAGCGAATTCGATTGTGGTGACCCTTGAAGGAAAACAACTCCCGACCGCCGGCCGCCTCCCACAGCCTGACCGTTCCATCCGCACTGCCGGTGACAATGCGCTGGCACTCGGGAGAAAGCGCCGCCGGGCAAGGGCCGGAACTGCCGGTCTTGAGAGTGAGCAATCCTCCGCCGGTGGCCACATCCCAGACCCTGGCCGTGCGGTCCGCGCCGGCGGTGACCACCCGCTGGCCGTCCGCAGAAATCATCGCCGAGCAAATTTCACTGTGGTGCCCTTTGAAGGAAAGCAGTTCCCGACCGCTGGCTGTCTCCCACACCCTGGCCGTCCCATCCGCACTGCCGGTGACAATGCGCTGGCCGTCTGGAGAGAATCCCGCAGACCTCACTCCAGCACTGTGGCCCCTAAGGGTGAGCAATTCCCGGCCGCTGGCGGCCTCCCACACCTTGGCGGTCTGGTCACCGCTGCCGGTGACAATCCGTTTGCCGTCTGGGGAAAAGGCTGCGGCCGCTACCCCGCCATCGTGCCCCTTCAGAGTGAGCAACTCCCGACCGCCGGCGGCCTCCCACACCTTGGCCAAGCCATCCCCACTTCCGGTGACGATGCGCTGGCCGTCCCGCGAAAAATCTGCGGAGAGGATCCAGCGGAGGTGCCCTCTGAGGGTGAGAAGCTCCCGGCCGGTATCGGTTTCCCATACCTTGGCTGTCAGGTCATCGCTGCCGGTGACAATGCGCTGGCCGTTTGGGGAAAAGCCCACGTACTCCAACCCCGCAGTGTGTCCCCGAAAGGTGAGTAGTTCCCGACCGCTTGAGGCGTCCCAGAGCTTGGCCGTCTGATCAAAGCTGCCCGTGAGAACCCGCTGGCCGTCCGGGGAAAAGGCCACAGACTCCACCGCCGACCTGTGACCCCGGAGCGTGAACATTTCCTTGCCGCTGGATGCTTCCCACACCTTGGCTGTGCCATCCGAACTGCCGGTGACGATATTCCGACCATCCGGGCTAAACGCCGCAGCCTCGACGTCGCCGAGGTGTCCGCGCAGCGTCTTTAGCTCCAAGTGGCACTGGCGCTGCCAGTGATACCATTCAAAGCCGCGATCCGGATAGGCTGCCGTTTCCCGCAACAGTTCCCTCACACGTTGTACATTGTTCTGGTCCCACGCGGCCTGCGCCAGGTTCATGTTCGCGGCATACTCGCCCGCCTCTGCAAGTTGGCGTTCCCGCGTTTCCAGGACCTTTGCCGATTCCGCAGCCCTGCGCGCAGCAGCTTCCTTCTGCTCGGCTCGCACCGCTTCCTGCCTGGCGACCGTCGCCCGCAATGCCTGCCAAGTGGTTCCGAGCATACCAAACACCAAGGCGAGCGCTACTGCGCTGGCGGTGGCGAACGCAATCTTGTTCCTTCGCACGAACTTCTGGAACCGATAGCCCGGACTCGCCGGTCGCGCCACCACCGGCTGGTGGTCCAGGTGCCGCTGGATGTCGTTGATCAGGTCACCCGTACAGCCATAGCGGCGCGCGCGGTCTTTCTCGAGCGCCTTCATCACGATCCAGTCCAGGTCGCCTTGCAGCGTGCGGCGCAGCAACGCCGGCTCCACCTGCCGGTGCTTCGCAATCTCCGTGGCGCGTTCGCCCAGCGTACTGACACGCGTCGAAGGCTTTGGCGGTTCTTCCTGCCGGATGATGCGCATCATTTCCTCGAACGCCGCGGCACGCAGTCGCTCGGCCTCGAATGGCGTGGTGCCGGTGAGCAGTTCGTAGAGCAGCACGCCCAACCCGTAGATGTCGGCGCGGGTGTCCACGTCCAGCCCGCTCATCTCCGCCTGTTCCGGGCTCATGTATTGCGGCGTGCCGATGAGCTTGCCGTAGGCGGTGAACAAAGTCTTTTCCGTCAGCGATTGTTGCAGGGCCTTGGCGGTGCCGAAATCAATCACCTTGGGCACGGGTTTCCCGTCGTGCAGCGTGACGAGGATGTTCGACGGCTTGAGATCGCGGTGGATGATGCCTTTCTGGTGCGCGTGCTGGACCGCCTCGCATACTTGTTGGAAAAGCTTCAACCGCTCGTGCGCGGTCAAGTCGTTGGCGTCGCAGAACTGGGTGAGCGGCACGCCGTGGACGAGTTCCATGACGAAGTAGGGGCGACCGCTGTCAAGTTGAGAGTTGAGGGTTGAGAGTTGAGAGTCGGGAGCGCCGGTAACTCCGGCATCAAAAATCTTCGCGATGTTCGGGTGATCCATCAGCGCCAGCGCCTGCCTTTCGGCTTCGAACCGGGCGATGACCTGTTTGGTGTCCATGCCCGGCTTGACGATCTTCAACGCCACGCGACGGCGGATGGGTTCCACCTGCTCGGCCATGAAGACGACGCCGAAACCGCCCTCGCCGATTTGTTCCAGCAGCTTGTAACGGCCAATGACCGTGCCGGGCGCTTCGGTGATTGCCGGGGCATCGCAGTCGAGGTTTCCGCCCAGCGCGTCCTGCGTCAGGAATTCGCCGGCCTGTTCGCGGGCGCGCAAGAGCGATTCGATCCGCTGGCGCAGATCGGTTTTGTCCCGGCAGGCCGCGTCGAGAAACCGGGCGCGTTCGTCCGGCGCGGTCAGAGCCAAGGCTTCGAGAAAGACCACCCGCACTTCATTCTGTTGTTCGGCCATCATCTGATAAAGGGACGCCACGCGTCCGTTTGCACTGACAAACTCGATCCACCGAATTCACAGAAGCAAACGAAGGGAACGAAGGCGGGACGACTAAATGTCGGCGGCAGAATCCTTTCCTGCTTCGTTGCCTTCGCGGCCTTCTGTTCAATCCGGGTTTCCATGATTCACTTCCCGATCCAGTTGCGGACGGTCAGGGGCTGATCGCGCGGTAGAAGCGGTTCGTGGTTTCGAGCGCACCCAGGTCGCTGAAGCCGACCGGGCCGAGGTAATTGAAGCTCTGCCAGTCAAGCCAACCGCCCGCCAGCGAGGATGAGACCTGGATTCGGTACGGCCGGCCAACGGTGCCGTCGCGGAAGATGAAACTGAAGCCCATGACCGGCGAATACGAGAAGTTGGTGAACCGGCCGGGGTTGGGCGGAATGTAAACCGTCAACTGGGCTACGCTGCTGGTCACGCTGCCGTAAACGTTCGTGACCACGACGGAGTAGCCGGCTGCGTCCGCAAGTTGCACATTGGCGATCAGGAGATTCGTGGTCGTGACGCCGGAGAGGTTGCCGCCGTTCACCAGATTCGTTCCCTGCCGGCGCCACTGGTAACCACCGAGCGGCACGTTGCCCGCGGCCTCGACGGTGAAGCTGACGGCGGTGCCGACGGCGTTGGTCTGGCTGAGGGGCTGGCGGCTGATGATGGCCGGGGTGACATATTTCAGAGTGGCCCAGTCCGCCATAGTCGCATCTCCAACGCTGCCACCCGAACGGCCCGTCACGTAGACGCTGCCGCTGGCGTCTGCCGCTATTGAGGAGGGACTGTCCTCGTCGTTTCCCGGGCCGTTGTAGCGGTTGGTCCACAACGGCACCCCTGAGCTTGAATACGCGAAGGTCAGGTAGTCGCCACCGGAGGGATTCGTCACATAGACATTCCCGCGGGCGTCCAATGCCAAGGCGGAGGTATCCGATCCCCCGCTAAGGCGGTTGGTCCACAAGGGTACCCCAGCGCTTGAGTATTTGATCGTGGCGTAGTCCAAACCTCCGACGCCAGCCGACCAGCCCGTCACGACTACATTGCCGCTCGCGTCCACCGCAATGGCCATGGCACAGTCGTTGTCAGCAATTACCGGCCCGTTGTAGCAGTTGGTCCACAGCGGCACGCCCGCGTCTGAGTACTTGATCGTCGCGAAATCATAATGGGGTTCGCTGCCACCAGTCCCAGCCGATTGGCCGGTCACATACACGTTGCCGCTGGCGTCCACTGCCACGCCGTTGGCCCAGTTTCCCGCGCCGGTTCCCGGCCCCTTGTACCTTCTGGTCCACAACAGCGCTCCCGCACTCGAATACTTGATCGTCAGGTATTCGCCGGCGTATTGGCCGTTTGAGGATATGCTGCCTACCACAAACACATTGCTGCTGCCGTCCACAGCCAGTGTGATCGGGCCACTGACGCTGATGTAATCACTATAAGTTCTCGACCACAACAAAGCCCCGGTGCTCGAATACTTGATCGTCAAGCACCCTAAACCGGACGCGGGGAAGCCCATTACTATCACGTTGTTGCTGGCGTCCAGCGCCACGGCGTATCCGTGGCCAGAAGTGGCCCGGTTGGTCCACAACGGGATCCCTTCACTCGAATACTTGATCGTCGCGACGACGGAACCGCTCGCAGAGCCCTCACCGCCGGTCACGACCACGTTGCCGCTCGCCTCCACCGCAATGGCATAGGCCCGGTCATAATTGTTTGCCGGGCCGTTGTAGTAATTGGTCCACAACGGCACCCCCGCACTAGAATAGGCGATTGTCGCGTAGTCCATGCCACTGCCGCCGGAAAGCGGATCGCCGCCATGCGAGCCGCCTGTGACATACACGTTGCCGTTCGTGTCCACGGCCAACTGCGTCGCGTAGTCAAGGTTGTTGGCCGGTCCGTCATAGCGCTGCACCCAGGCTTGGATGGCCTGAGCATGGGTTTGCGCTGCCGTCAGGCCGAGCAGGACTGCCATCAATCCCCCGGACATCAAATCTCTGGCGAGCCATTCTAACCGAAGTGCGTTTTGTGTTTTCATGCGATTGGTTCTGGTTGAAGGTTCATCCGCCGCCGTTTCACTTTGGCGCGACGAGAAGTTGAAGTTGAGCGTTGCATTTCGCGGATCCACAGAAGCAAACGAAGGGAACGAAGAATTCTGCTCTCCTTCGTTGGCTTCGTTGCCTTCTGTTCAATCTGCTTTTTCATGGCCGCAGTCCATTCTGTTGCCCGCCCATCATTTGATAAAGCGACGCCACGCGTCCGTTTGCACCGACAAACCAAACTCGATCAACGCCGGCTGGTAGGGCGCGCCACTCCGTGCGCGCCGCAGATTGGCAATCGTCGCACCGAATGGCGCGCACGGAGTGACGCGCCCTACCAAACCCGGCATCGAACTTCCTTTGTCACAGTGATGGTTCACCATTTGCACCCCCAACCTTCAACTCTCAACTCGATCACGCCGCATCTCCGCGAACAGCCACGTCCGCGCGTAAGCCCAAAGCCCGTCCGCCGCGCGACGCGAAATGCCCATGACCTCGGCGGCTTCCTGGTGGCCCAGTCCGGCGAAAAACCGCAACTCCACCAACCGGGCAGCCTCGGCATCCTCCGTTGCCAGCCGTTCCAGCGCTTCGTCCAGGGCCAGCAATTCATCCGCTCGCATCGGGCTGGCCGGGATGAAATCTTCGAGGTTGACGCGCTGCATCTGGCCACCGTGTTTGAGGCACTGCTTGTGCCGGGCGTTCTCGATGAGGATGCGGCGCATGGCCTCGGCCGCGGCAAAGAAAAAGTGGCGGGAGCCATTCCAATTCCGTCCGTCTTCCCGCGTCAGACGCAGCCACGCTTCATGGACGAGGGCAGTGGCCTGGAGGGTTTGGCCGGGTTTCTCGTGGGAAAGCTTGCGAGCAGCAAGGTGGCGCAGTTCGGCATAGACCAAAGGCAACAAGTCTTCTGCCGCGCTGGTTTCGCCCCGCTCAATCGCCGTCAGGATTTGAGTGACCTCAGCAATAAAGCACTCCTCCCAATGCCGCACCCGTTTGCACTCCACCCGGTGGTGATCCAGTTTGATTGAGAATCCATTCGCCTCGCACTTCAAACCTAGAGTGGACGGTTCGGGATGGTTCCAGCCAACGCACTTGCAGGTCAACGAGCGCAGCGACACACCGCGCGGTGAATTCTCCCACACCAATTGGAGCGTCAGGCCCGTTCATCACCGACGCCGCGCTATCTCGTAACATCGTCGCGTTCTGCGAAGATTTTCCAGGAGCGCGGACAGTCTTGTCCGCGAGTTTCTTCCCCGACGCGAGCTTCGCGCGAACAAGGCTGTCCGCGCTCCTTTGGGGGCGGCCTTGCTGCGCTGTGTCTTTGCACGTTTCCACCTTCGCGTTGAGCGCCGGGTTTGAATTAAACTTGGTTTTCGTGGTTTGGATTCTCCAGTTTGTCTCAGGGCTGTCTGTTGGTTTCCAGGACGGTATGAAACAGGCATTACTTGTTTCCAGTATTGGTGTTATTACGGCTGAGATTGACGCCGTTACTGGCGATTGCGCTTCACCAAATTTGGCAAAGACAGGCTATTTCTTGGTATGGCAGGCGGGAGACTTTCGTGAGGCACTGGCGCTCAAAACGCAAACAACACCTGGACGTAAACAAAATCCGCATCACTCGAACCGATGGCGGAGAGCGAGCTTTTCACGTAATCGCCGATAAAGAAGTGACCATAGCCGACTTGCGCGCTGGCGTAGGGCTTGATCGCATAGGTGCCGATCAAGTCCAACTCCGAACCAACATAGTTGCTGTAAGTTGGGTTGATTCCATAGCCCGTGCCCGGCGTTGGCGTCACGCCACCGCGTCGCGCACCCGCCGAGGTGTAGAAGTTATCGTGTGTGTCGGCGAGCCAGAAGAAATCGTAGCTGGCGGTCAAGGTCAGCTTTTTGCACGGCTTGAACGAGGAGGTCAGGTGAAGGTTGTGGATGTTCTGCCAGGAAAAGAAATCCATGAGACCGTAAAACTTGTGGTTCGTAGGGAACAGGTTTTCAAAGGTTTCGTGTTTGCCGTCATTCGGATTGCGGTCACCGCTGGCGTAGTTGTATTCCAGTCCAACGCGCGGCGAGCCGAAGGCTTTGGTCCAGGTGTAACCCCCGCTCGCGGTGACCGCCAACGCTTCGTGGTCGAGGTTCACTCCCGCCTGCGGGCCGGCGGTTTCCTTGATCCGGCCAAACTGCCCGGCCACTTCTGCAGAGTAATCCCACCCGCCATAGCCACCGGGCAATGATTTGACGCGCAGCCCGGCGGTGTAGATGTCGCGCGCCGCCGGCCCGCCGGCTTGCGGTGAACCCGAAGTGGCGTTGGGCGAGTCCGCGCTCGTATTGCGCGACAAGAAATAAAATTGCGTTTCCTGCTTCGGCACGAGCGTTCGCGTGGAAGCATAAATGCCGGAGAGATAATCGTAATCATTCGAGACGTTGAAATTGTTGTCATCGACCAGGACCACTCGACTCGAAAAGACATCCATCCAGAGGTCTTCGTTCTCATATCGAAGTTTGGCGGCATCGAACACACGTCCCAAATTGTTCCAGTCGGACGTCCCAATCAATCGTTCATCCCCATAGGCCAATTCCTGACGACCCACCTTGGCGGTCAGCGGAAATTCCGTCGCGTTACCGAACCTCAACCAGGCCTGATTCAGGTCGAATCTATCCGACTCGGGATCGGGATTGCGGTCGTCATGTTGCTCGAAGCTGTCGCGACCTTCGACGAAGGCGGTGAACCACGGACAAGGCGTGTAGCCGAGATGCACTTTCTCTCGGAACAGGAGATAGGTATTGTCCGTGTCCGCTCCGCTTTCCCGAAAATCAAATGAGCCGGGAGTGCCGCCAATGGCGAAGTGCTCCTTATGCTCGAAGCGGGTGCGGAACTGGCCGCCGAGGTCCCACGGATCGAAGAAGGAAGATTCTTCGCGCAACCAATCGTTGACCAGACCGGCGCTGGCCTGCGCCGGTGGCGACGTTGGCTGTTTGATTGAATCAACAGTCGGTTTGTCATCGGCGTAAACACCGGCGGTCAGGGCGAGCACCAGAGCGCCGGCGGCAAGAGTCGGCAGATTTTCATTCATGGTTTTCGATTTCGATTCTGATGGCAACGCGACAAGAATTACCAAATGGGACCAAACATGAAACCAGTAAGTGTGCGGCAGATCTGCAACGGGCGTGAATGATTGGCGACGGTTCGCTTTGGCACGCGCGAAGTTCAAGCCAGTTCCGGAGACGCTGGCTGGGATCAATGTGGCGAAGGATGCGTTTCCACTGGTTCCGCGACCGGGAGTTTGGTGTCCAAAAAATATTTCACCAGAATCGCCAACAAGATGAAAGGGAGGCACAGAATGGCGAGGGACAACATCCAGCCTTCATGCCCGGCGAACTCAATCTTGTAACTCATGAAACCGCGCAGGCTCTTGGAGAAAAGCTGGCCGCCGATGACCACATTCCACCGCATCGCCAGCACGCCAATCAGGATCAGCACGGAACTGGCGAAATACATCCGTTCCCGAACCAGGACGGCAATGCGCTTGCGGAAAAGCTGATTTAATCCGAGCAGGACCAAGGGCACTGCCGTGCCCAGACAGGCCTGGCCGACCAGCAGCGTGTAAAACAGTTTCCCGGAAGCCAGTGATTTTAGGACCTGGATCGATTCGTCCGCCGAATAGAGCCGATGCATCCAATCGAGACCCTCGATTGTGGCATCGATCATCAAGGCATAAAAAAGGAAGGTGACCATCATATCGAGGCACCGGATGTCCACCGGCGTGCGTCGCGCCCAGCATAGAATCATGTAAACAAAAACGCACAGCGCCATGCCGGAGACAATGGCCGACAGAATGAAAATGATCGGCATCAAGACATTGCCCCACCACGGATTGGCTTTGACCGAGCCGAAGATGAAGCCGACATAGCCGTGCAGCAAAAATGCCGACGGAATTCCCACGATTGAAATGATGCGACCCATCCGCGCATCCAGCCGCAAGGCCTCATCGTGGGTATCGTCCACGCCGAGCGTGAACGCGCGGTAAAGAATGCCCCGGAAGCCACTCTCGGTTTTCGACCATTCGACAAAATCGTGGCGGTAATCAAACCATAATTCCAGCAGCAACACCGCCATCAAGTACCACGCATAGACAAACCCGAACATCGCCATTGGAGAACTGAGGTGCGGCGTCATCATGATTTCAAAGGAGCGCTCCGGGTGACCCAGATGAAACAGCAGCGGCAAGGGCGCGCAGAGCAGGAAAGCCAGCGCGGTCAGCAATGAGAGCCGGTACACCGGTTCGAGCGGCTTGACTTTGAAGACGCGGACCAGGGATGCCATGATGAAGGCGCCGGCCACCAAACCAGTGATGTAAGGATACAGCACAATGAGCACACTCCATAGCGGATGCAGAGTGCGTTCGTTTGGATAGACAAAACCTTCAAACCTCGGCAGCACGTCCACCATAATATTTGTCGCTTCCATGTTATCTGACCTCCTTGTCCAATTCGGCGTAGAGCACGCGGGGACCAGTGCCGAGGTGCGGCTTCAGGCTCTGCGCCTTGTTGCTTTCGAAAAAACGCTGGATGGGGTCGTCGGGCGACAGATTCTTCAAATCCCCGAAGATGCGGGCCTGTCCGGGGCACACTTCAACGCAGGCCGGCAGCAATCCACGCGTGATGCGGTGGTAGCAAAGCGAACACTTCTCGGCCGTCTTGGTGATGGGATTCAAAAAGCGACAGCCGTACGGACACGCTTGGACGCAAAAGCCGCACCCGATACAATACTTCGGATCCACCAGGACCGCGCCATCGGGGGTGTCAAAGGTGGCGCCGACCGGGCAAACCTGAGAGCAGGGCGAGTGCTGGCAAAGGTTGCACAGCTTGGGCACGAAGAAGGATTTCAGGATTTGGTCCTTGGGAATTGTATTGGGCGGAAAACCATGAATTCCGCCATTCGGGGAATCCACGAAGACTTCGCCGCGGGTTTCACCCGAACCCGCCTTTGGTTTGGTGATGGTGTAGCGTTCAATCCAGGTGCGGAAATAACTTTCGCCTTCGGGCACGTTGTTTTCCTTCTTGCACGCTTCAACACAAAGCCCGCAGCCGATGCAGCGATCCACATCAATCGCCATGAGCCATTTGTGTTTGGTCGGATCGTAACCGCCGGGCGCCTGGGTTGAGACGAAGAATTTTTGGACGGCTGCCTTGGCGGTGCGTGCCACCGGCCATGTGGCCAGACCCGCCAGCACCCCGGTCAACGTGGTCAGAAGATTGCGGCGTGTGAATTGTTGCTTCATGGCACTTCGTTCGGTTGATGAGGAATGTGGCATTCGGTGCAGCGCTGGCCCGTGTAATGGTTGCGCGAATTGATCTGTTTCAACCATTTTGGTCGCGAGGGATCAGCTTCATGGCAGCGTACGCAACGGCTGAAGGCCAGTTTCGCAATCGGCGTATCTGGATTGTCAGCGTGGGGTTTGCCCACCCCGTGACAGGCTTCGCACGAGACAGTCTTGTGCTCAAACTTGGCGACCTTCTGGTATTCTTCGGAATGGCACTCATCGCAGGCCTTCTTGCCGGCATGGACCGGTTCACGCGCCGCTATTTCCGCCAAGGCATCGCCGCGAAACCAGCCATACTGCGCGAACGTTGGCGGAGTAAGAAAAAATCGCGCGGTACAATAGACGGTGACAATACCGATGGTGAGCAGGACCAGGCGGACAATCTGGGGCGGCAATTTAAAGAGTCGCCGCATCGTGGGTATCCTTTTCTCGTCGGTTGGGTGCAGTTCTCATCTATTGACAGTCTCCAGCATTACCATCGCGCTGCGAACGTATGCGGTCGCCTCCGGCCATGCTGCACCGGAATTGGCGAGTCCTTCTTATTTTTTGGCGCAGCGGCGAACTCAAGCCGATCATCTGTCGATCGGTCGTCATAGTGTGAGGAAACTGTCGGGCAGGAAACCGACCGGGCGAGGGAGGCCAGCCGCTCCACTCGTGCGCCGCGTGCTTCTGGTCCAGCGCGGCCATCATCATTGGCTACCGCAGAATGAAATCCAAGGTTGAGCGCGGCTTAATGCGCCAGGCGCGACACCATCGCATAGATGATGAGCACGAGAAGGAGGAGGCCGAGGCCCAGGAAAAAATAGCCGAAGGAACGCGCAATGTTCTTCCACCCTTCCCAGTCGCCTTTGGCGCGGTGCTGGTCCAACCGGCCTTCGGCCACCAGCCGGTCGTACCACCGCTTGCGGTCGTGCAGCATTTCCGCCTTCGAAATGCGACCCGAGAAGATCACGGTGTCCATCGGAAATTTCTCGATGCGGAAATGCGTGTTGAAAAAGTGAATCGAGAAAATGAAGCCCGCGGCGAGCAGCGCTTCGTCCGAGTGAATGATGAGCGCGATGTTGATGAGCCAGCCCGGCAGGAACTTCGTAAAGAAAACCGGGAACCACAAGATCAAGCCCGACGCGCCGATGATCGCAACGCCCCAGAACACCGCGAAGTAATCAAACTTCTCCCAATACGTCCAGCGGTCGAAACATGGCTTCTCCCCCTTGCCGAAGAACCATTTGTTGTGCGCGACGAAATCGCGCCAGTCCTGCCACGATGGTATCATCGAGTCCGGGCCGAAAAGAACATCCCATAGCTGTTTGAAACTGAAACTGCCGGTTTGCGCATTGCGAATTCTTGCCCGGCCTTTCCAGCACCGGCCAACGAGCGATACGACGTGCAGTCCAAAATAGGCGAACGTCACCATCGCCCCAAAGTGATGCAGTGCGCGCGCCGTTTCCGCGCCGCCGATATACTGGAACAAAATCTTTGCCCAGTCCGTGTAGTAAAACTTGAGCGGCATGCCAGTGATGACCAAAAGCAGAAAACTCGTCACGACGAGGAGATGCAGGAAGCGCTCAAACGGCACAAAACGCGTGAACCATTCATCGCCATTCTGCGTCGCGACCTTTGCATCGCGAAACTTCTTCGAGTCGTGCCAGTAGAGATAGGCCGCGCGGGTCAGCCACGCGATGGTATGCGCGCCGAAGAAAACAAACACTCCGACGAGCAGTGAAGTCATGAAGATAAAAGTCCAATGGAGCGCCGGGTAGTTTTTCGCGTCGAGCGGATTCGCGTGCGGCTTGTATTCGGTGAATTTTGCCGTCGCCGTTGGATGACACTGCTGACACGTCGCGAGGATGTTCGAGGGCGACAGGCGCGACGCGGGAATGGACGGCGGCAGCACGTCGTGGTGGCCGTGGCAGTCATAGCACGCGGCAACCGCGGAGGCGACCGTTGGTCTGCCCAGCGCCATGGCTTTGCCGTGGTACGTGTCACGATAATGTTCGAGGCGATCTTCGTGGCATTTGCCGCAACGCGCATCGCTGGCCATTTTGAAATGACCGTTCTTGGGCGTCTCGACTTCGTGCGCAGTGTGGCAATCAGTGCAGACCGGCCCTCGCTTGTCGCCCTTGGCGAGCAACTGGCCGTGGATGCTTTGTGCGTAGGTTTGCTCGATGCCGAGATGACATTTGCCGCAGGTCTTGGCGACGTTGGCGTGATTGATGGGCGCGTCGCGATCCACGCCACGCTTGATGTCATGAACGCCGTGACAATCGTTGCACGACGGTGCGATGATGAGTCCCATCTTGAGCAGCGCGCGGCCGTGGATGCTGTCCTTATATTGCGCCGCCGCCTCTGGAAACTTCATCTGGTATTCCTTCGTGAGGCCGGCGTTGGTGTGGCAGATGGCGCAGGTGTTTGGCAGATTGAGTTTGAAGACGGGCGAGTCAGCCAGCTTGACCGGACCGATTTCATGCGAGCCGTGGCAGCTCCAACAACTCGCAGCGCCTGACGCGCCCAGCGTGTGGCTCGCGCCGTGGATGCTCGTCGCATAGTCCTTGCCTTCCTTTTCATGACAACCCGAGCAATTCGGTGCCGGCAGCTTGCTCGGGTGCACCAAGTCCTTGATGCCCTCGTGGCAATCAATGCAATCCAACCTGGCATGGATGGATTTGTTGAAGGCGTTCGTCGGAAAAAGCAGCGGGACGACTTTCCCATTCACCTTGTGCGTCGTGGCGGGGTCAAGATGGCAATCGAGGCAATCGGCGTTGGAAATCTTATCCGCCGCGAAGGCTGGCGTCACCAGGCAGCAAATCAGCGTGAAGGAAAAAAGTTTTCTTTTCCAATTCCCGTGCGGTCCGCGCGCCGCGCCCCGATTCCAAATCAAGTCGCCGCGTTCAAAGCCCGCCCGTGTGACAATCGTTACAGGCGCCATCGACTTCGTCTCCCGGATGTTTGAATTTCTGTCCGCCAGGCGTGAGCAAATTGAGTTCCGCACCGCTGCCTTGCGCGAGGATGGTGTGGCAGGTGTTGCAATCACTCGCCTTGATACTGCGTTTGCCGTCAGCGGCAATATGCTTGCCATCATGACAGCGGAAACAGCCCGGCCAGATCATGTGACCGATGTTGTCCGGATACTTGTCCCAGGACGCCTTCATCTCCGGAAAAAAGTTGTCGCGATAGATCCGCTGCACGATGCCGATGGTTTTGCGCACGCTTTCCTGCTTGGTGGGAAATCTATCCGCCGGATATTGCGCCGCCAGAATCGTGGCAATCCCCTGCAAGGCGAGCGTCTCGTTCGTGTAGTTTCGCGTAAGCGCATACACAGCGTTGGTCTTGATCCATGGCAATGTCCTGTCAATCTGGTCTTCGAGCGACATGGCCAAGTTCACCGCCTTGTCGGGCGACATGTATTTGTGCGCCGGACGATTGTGGCAATCCATGCAGTCCATCGTGCGTAATTCGCTCTCCGGCACCGCGTTGGTGAAATTGGGTTTGCGGAATTCCGTGACGACGCCTTGTGAATTCACGATGCGCACCCACGGAATGCTCTGCCGTTGCTCGTCGGCAATCCACGTCCCGTTTACGTTCGTCGCCGCATAATATTGAACTTGGTTGCCGACATTCATGTGCCAGTGAATCCCGCCCACCGGCCCGTGCGTGGGATCCCCGCCGCCGACCTTCATCGTCAGGCGCACGGAAAACGGCGTGTTGGTTTCCTCGCCGAGAAAATAGTTGTAGGTGCGATCCAGATTGCCGACGAATTTCTTCGGCCAGTGACATTGCTCGCAGGTTTCCTGCGCGGGACGCAGATTCTTGATCGGAGTCGGCACGGGGCGGGGATATTTGTTGAAGGCCACCGCGTAAAGCTGATACGTGCCGGAGATTTTCGCCTTTACGAACCATTCGGCGCCCGGCCCGATGTGACATTGCACACACGCCACGCGCGCGTGCGAGCCGTGCTCGTAGGTGACCAGTTCAGGCTTCATCACGGTATGACACGCCTGCCCGCAAAACTGCACCGATTCGGTGAAATGATACGTGTGATAGCTGCCCACCGCCGAGAGCAGGAGGAAAATAATGGTACCCGCAATGAACAAACCCATGATTTTCCGGTCGCGCGGACGCGAGAGGTCCACCACCACTTTGGGCAACAATCCAACCGACTGTCCCAACTTCTTCCGCGCGCGAAGCACGCCAACAATCCCCAGGAACAAACCGAGAAACAGGAATCCTGGCGCGATAACGTAAGTGAGGAGACCAATGTACGGATTGGAGAAATGCGCGATCGTGTCAAAGAAGAACAACAGGAGGAACGAGAACAGGCTGCCGATGATGATGACGAGTCCCGTCAGACTGATCCAGTTGCGCAGCAGCGAGGGAGTGCGACGAGTTGGGATGGGATTCTCAGTGTTCATGTCGTGAACAGGTCGGAAGCCCGGTCATGTTTTTGCTTTGCGCTTCGCATATTTTCGCAACTGGTCGCGGCATGGATACACAACAACTCCAACCGGGGTCAGCGGGCAATGATGGAAGCATTGTCCGCCAACCGCGTCAATTCCAGGAACGCTTGGAACGTGGAGAGTGCGGACTTACTTCTTGAACGTCCGCATGTGAGCCACGAGCGCCTTGATGTCGGCGTCGGACAATCCTTCCGCCGGTTTCATCAGGACTTTGCCATCTTTATCTTTCAGACCTTCCTTGATGGCTTTGATCGCGGCTTCGTCCTTCAACTCGGCCTGGACTTTGGCGTCCGTGTAATCCTTCGCGCCGAGTTTCTGGCCCATTTTGGTCTGGCCCTTGCCGTCCACGCCGTGACACTTGGCGCAGTCTTTTTCATAGGTGGCCTTGGCGTCGGCGGCGCTCGCGGACACTGTCGCGGCGACGAAGGCGGTGAGGCCGAGTGCGAGTAGTTTTTTCATACGAGTTTCAATTTTCAGTTTCTTACCTGGTTGGGCTGCCGGCTTTCGTCTTCCCGGAATGGCTGGCGAAATGCCGCGCCCTTTTCACATATTCACTTTCGCGGCCCGGAGAGCCGCTGGCAATTCCGATTTTGGCAATGGTTGAACATTTCTTGGCGTAATGGAAAATCAGCCAGTGACGCCTCCTCCCGGGCGCTTCACACAGGTTTGCCACCGCCAAGCTGGTCCGCCATTTCACAAAATGCCGCGTAGTCCTCTTCCTTGGAAATGTCAGGCGCACTCGCGCGCCAAATATCGCCGCGTCTTCCGGTGAGGCGAAATCACCACAGTTCACCAGCACCAGGTGGTGGAGGGCGAGATTGGGAACGCGCGCCAACTCTCAATTGGTGAGTTTCTTCTTTAGCTGACGGCCCGATCAAGCGTATGCTCCGATACATTTCAAAAAGGCAAAATCGCCTCCAGAAACAACTGAACGGGAGCTACCATGAAAAATGTGAATCGAGTAATGACAGCGATTGCGAGCGGCGTGGTTGTGATAATTGCTTGCGGCGCGAGGGCACAGGATTGGCCTCAGTGGCGCGGACCGAATCGAGACGGCAAGGTCAGCGGATTTTCCGCGCCGAAAACCTGGCCCAAAGAGCTGACCCGGAAGTGGAAGGTCGAAGTCGGCGCGGGTGACGCCACGCCGGCCCTGGTGAGCGACAAACTCTTTGTCTTCGCGCGGCAGGAGGCCGAGGAGATCACGCGCTGCCTGGACGCCCGCACCGGAAAAGTACTGTGGCAGGACAAGTATGCAGCGCCCGCCGTGTCGGGGCCCGACGTGGGACACGGCGGCCCCAGAAGCTCGCCTTCCGTGGCAAACGAAAGAGTTGTCACCCTTGGCGTCGGCGGAACCGTCTCCTGCCTCGATACCGCCTCGGGCAAAATGCTGTGGCGCAAAGACGATTTCCCGGGCGCCTGGCCCCAGTTTCACACTGCAATGTCGCCGCTCATCGTGGACGGTCTGGCCATCGTGCATCTCGGCAAGGAAAACAAGGGCACCTTGGTCGCGTATGACCTTGTCGCCGGTGAGCCGAAGTGGAAATGGGCTGGCGAAGGCCCGGCCTACGCCTCGCCCGTGCCGCTTTCAGCCGGGAGCAGCAAGATGATCATCACGCAGACGGCACGGAGCATGGTCGGTATTGACGCAGCCGATGGGAAGCTGCTGTGGCAAACCCCATTCGAGGCAAAGGGCATGGCTTACAACGCCGCCACGCCAATCGTCGATGGGCAAACGGTGATCTACTGCGGGCAGGGCCGCGGCACCAAGGCGGTGAAGATCGAGAAGCAGGGGGACCACTTCGCCGCCAGGGCGTTGTGGGCCAATCCGGACAACTCCGTTGCGTTTAACTCGCCGGTCCTCAAGAACGGTCTGATTTTCGGCCTCTCGCAGCGCGGTAAATTCTTCTGCATTAACGCCCTGACTGGGCAGACAGCGTGGGTCGAACCCACCGGCGGGCGCGGCGATTTCGGGTCCATCGTTGACGTCGGCTCTGTCCTGTTGGGGTTGACTGCCACATCCCAACTGACGGTCTTCCGGCCCAACGACAAGGCATACGAGGAACTGGCCAAGTTCAAGGTCGCGGACACGCAGACCTACGCCCACCCCGTCGTCGCCGGCAATCGACTGTTCGTCAAGGACCAGGACTCTGTGACGCTCTGGACGATCGAGTGACGCATCTCTGTAGTGGCTCAAGCGTCTGGCGCGCGAACAACACAAAACCGTCGCTTTGGAATAACCGATGCGAAGTTGCGCCAACGTAAGAGAGTGCGTGTGCTTTGAGCACCGCTTTCGAGGCGCCGGGATCGTCTTGGTGCCGACGGTTCGGCAGGGTGAGCGGCCCGTCGCCGCCCACCTTGGGCGTAGCCCCGCTCCGCCGGAAGCCCCATTCCATTACGGACCTGGTGACTCCGGCAGCGTCTGGCAGTACGCCGACACGTCCGCCACGTCCTGGAGCGTGCCCCCTCCGGCCACCGCACTGGGCATCGCTCTGCCCGGCTGACCAAACCGCACCTTGTGCTGGAATTCCCACGGGTTGTCGTTCGATAGAAATCCGGGGTATTGGTCAAACGCGGGATAATCCGGCGGTGGGGTCAGCCCGTCGAGGCCGTGGCAGGTCATACACGAAGTGTTCGAGCCGATCCCCGAGTTATACAGCGTCTGTCCCCTAGCTGTACTCCCGGTGAATTTACGGCTCGCGTCGATGATCGCCCCCGTGTTGATCTGTCCTTGGAGAACAAACTTTACCAGATCCCAGATGCTCAGGTCGCTCAGTCCCGCAGCACCATACGCGTGGTCGGTCTTGACTAGATCGAAAACCTCTTGGGCTGCCTTCGTGGTGCCGAAGATTCCGCCGATGCCCGTCCGGTGGCTGCCCGAACCGTAGGCGCCGTTCACTCCCTTGTAGTCCCACCCGTGGCACTCCTTACACCGCCAAGTGACTGAGCCTGTGCGGGTGTTACTGGTCGTGTCCGGCCGCGAGGCCCATAACGGATGATTGGTGCTGGGCTCGGCGGCGCCCGTCACCGCCCACCACTCGTCGTAGAGCGCCCCGCCCCGAGCCACATTCGCGGCCTCGAGGGGAGTCAGCACTCGGATGATCTCCTCTTCTCTCGGCGCCCGCGGGTAGGGCGGCACGTAGGGATTCGATATGTTATGCACCTTGTCCGGTGAGAACGCCGCGTCCGCGCCGTGACAGACTTCGCAGGATTCCTGCGCCTTCGATCCGTACGGATCGTTCGGATCCGGAATATAGGTCATGAGCAGGCCGTGGACCTTTGCTGCGTCACTGTCGTGGCAGGCCAGACACACCATCCGCGCCGGCTTTTGCTTCCACGTGGTGCTTTCGGCATGACACTTCGTGCAGTTCCGGATATCCTGCGGGAAGATGATGTGGCCGAAGGTATCGACCGTCGCATTGGCGTAGATCTCCTCCGGATGTTCCAGGTAATTCCCGCGGTGAACCCCGTGGACTCGCCTGACGATGGGCATCGCGCCGAAACCGCTCCAGCCGTTGAGCGAAGTCCCGCCCTGGTTCTTGAACATGTCGCCCGTATTGGGATGACTGTAATCGTGGCAGGCTGTGCAGTAATCCGTGTCGAACGGCTCGGCATGGATGGGGCCTTCATACAAGTGCCAGATCGTGTCGCCATGACAATTCTTGCAGCTTGTGGCGATCTTTTTTTCCGGCGTGCTCGTTCCCACCTGGAACATGAGGTGCCCGATGCCGGTGAGGTTGGTGATCCCGGGTATCTTGCCGGCCACCGGCAGATAATAGACATAGATGTTATACGTGCCCGGCGTGAGACCTGCCACATTGTCCAACTGATACATAATGTTCGTCGTCGTGCGCGTCACCATCGGATCGTTGAAGTCGAGAGGATCCGCCGTAATCGGCCGGAGGTCATTGCCCGGTGTGGATACCGCCGCGACAAAGACATCCGGTTCCAAGACCACACCCTTGGCCTTCCAGCCCATAGCCGTCGTGACCTCACCGTCACCGTTGTAGATCTCGATCCGGGCAGCCACTCCCCGGATCAGGCTCCTGATGTTCACCCTGGAGCCGGAAACGGAGGCTATGGCGCCGCCGTTCAGGTTCGTGATGACCGGGTTCAGCGAAGCGACCACCTGTGCCGCCGTCACCAGGCTGTTGGTCCCTACGATCGTTATATTCTGCGGGGCAGTACCGTTGATGCCAATCTTGAACGTCTTCCCGTTGATGGCCCACGGGCCATTGGTGGCGCACGTCACGGAGGCGCGTTTGGTATCCACTCCGAGCTTGGCCAGGCTGGTCAGCACCGGCAGCGCGCGGCTGCGTGGCCCATAGACAAAGAGGCTGGCCGTGGAGAAGTTGGTGGTGTTTACCACTGCGTGGTCGCCAATGGAATTGCCCGCATCGTTCTTGAAGACCAGCGTGACCACCGGCCGCTCGCCCGCGATATAAAACTCGCCGTTGGCAGGCGGGGTCAGCGTGACATCGATCACATTCATCGCCCGTGGAGGATAGCCAATCGCCGTTGGAGGCACATAATGGGCCGCAGCTATTGCCATGTCCTTGCCATTCCATATGAACCCGCCAGTATCAGGCGGGTGGCAAAACGAACAATTTAGGTCATCCGACAAGGGAACCGGGTGGTTTTCCATACCCGTGGGTGTCTGCGCCGTGGGGCCGAACCAAACGTTATCGTGGCAGGTGACGCAGAGCGTACGGGTGGGATTAGTTTTCCACCGGTCGTCCAGGTGGCATTTCGTGCAATTGCGGATATTGGCAGGGAACTCGACATGAATGTAATCCTTGAAGTCGCCCGTTGCGGGATCAATGTTAAAAGGCAGCTTCAGGTCCGCGCCCATGTGAACGCCATGAACCCGCCGCACAATGGGATCCGGCACGCGGCCCCCGGGCGCATTCGTATCGGAGTAGGCGGCATAGCCCTCATTGTTGTGACAACTCTTGCAGGTCTTCACCGGCTCGAAATCCAGGGACCAATTGCCCACTGACCCGGGTGATCCAGATGGGTCGATGTGATGCAAGTATGTCTTGCCGCTGATCGGTCCTTCGTGGCAGGCGGCGCACTTGGTCTTGGCCACCACCGGACTCTCGACGGTGGCGGAGCCGATCTGCAGATCCGCGAACTTCATAATTTGCTGAATCGGGTCCGACGCCAGTACGGACCAGACGCTCATCCGGTAGGTGCCTGGCGCCTCGTCAGTCACGGGTCGCAACCGATAGGTGAGCACATTGTTGTTGACCTGAACGTCCGGGTTCGTCTTGAGATCGATGTAATGATGCGGCCTGGCGGCGCGATTAGTGGAGGCGTTGAGCAACTTGGCCGCCGTCACAGTTTCTCGCGGGTCTTGGGGACCGTACAGGTAGAGATTGAGCGTGGAGAATTCGCGCAGGCTCAGGTGCGGCGCGAACGTATCCAGGATAGTGACGGTCACCACCGGACTTTCGCCCTGGACAAAATAGAGCCCGTTGGAAGGAGCGGAAACTTTCGCCACAATAGTCCACCCATTCAGTTCGGCGATACCATCACTTTCGCTCGCGACCCGATAGAACGCGATGTCCTCGGTACCGCTTGGAATAAGACCCCGGTACACGCCTGGACGAAGCTCGGTCGCGCTCGCTCCGGCGACATTGACCCACGACGCGGAAGGGTCGAGGGAAGTTCTCATCTCAATCCGAAACGGGCCGGTGCCGCCATAGAAAATGATTTCCATTTCCCCAGATTCGGGTTTGGAGAAGCTTTCGATGAAGGGTGGCGTATCAACTGCCGAAACTGGAACTTTTTGAAAAAACACCGCGGCCAGAGCGGCCAGGCCGATGGGAACGATTCGCATTGTTTTCATAGGTTTCCTTTGGGGTTTCCAACACTTGGTACACTGGCCAAGCGTCCTGTCGGCCAAGGCGGTGAGGCCGAGTCGCGAGTAGCTGCTTCATACGAGGTACGGCGACTCTCTGACACTCCCAATTTTGTGGCTCGCCACATTTTGGCAAAGGTTGAACATTTCTTGGCATAATGGAATATCAGCAAGTGACGCGCGCACCTGGACGCTTCGAACTCGTTCGCAACTGCCAAGCGGGTCCGCCATTTCGCAAGGCGCCGCGTACTACTCTTCCTTGGAAACGCTGTGCGCGCTCGCGCTGAACGTTTCGGCATTGTCCGGCGAGGCAAAACCCCCGCAGTTCACGAGCACGAGCTGGTAGAGAACCAGAGGCGGAACACACGGCACCTCGGTCAGGAAAACCGGCTGCACGAACATTGTGAAACCCGTTTCGGGATTTTCGTCTTGTGACACCGGGTGCGCGCACTCACCAGGTTCGAGTTGCGCGGCGTCGAAGACGATTTCGCAGGGATAGCGCGCGCACGTGCGGTCTTCCAGGATGCGCAAGAGTTCTTCCACCCGATGTACGGTCCGGATTTCTCGCGAATCTACTCGCCATTCGTCGCCAGGGGCACGTTGAGGGATCGCTTGAAATCGTCAGCCGTGAGTTGCTTCGACATCGGTGGCGGGCGCGCTTGTTCGCGCGATCCGGTGTTTGGTTTTCATTACGGCTTCAGGCTTTGCAGATACTTGATGAGATCCGCCAGTTCGCCCTCGGTGATCTTGTCGCCCCAGCCCGGCATGTAGAGGGGCGGCTTGGGACCTTTCTCGTCCAGTTGTGCGGTCGTCGGTATGCCTTCAGTGATGTAGGACTCCAGAAAAACATCGGAGACATCCTTCGAGCCGGTGAGTGGCGGGACGTGCTGGTTCGCCTTGGCGGCATTGGGATTCGGCACGCCGCCTTCGCCGTTCGACCCGTGACAGCCGCCACAGCCGTATTTCCGATACACGGCTTTGCCGCGTTCAACGGGCGAGGCCTGCGTCGGCACGCGCATGAACCCGACGAGGTTGGTTTCCGTCAGCGACACCAGAAAGGAAGTCAGCGCCCGGATTTCCGGCTCCGCAAAATTAAATTTCGGCATCACGGTTCCAGGCGTGACGGCCGCCGGATCGCGAAAATGTTTCACAATCCAGTCGCTGCCACGTCGCTTCGCGGCTTCATCCAGGGCGGGGCCGACTTTGCCGCCATTGCCTCCAACCGAATGGCAGCCGATGCAGCCTTTCTGTTCGAACAGCCGCAGGCCAAGTTCAGGCCCGGGGATCGTCTTCATCGAAACGTAATATTCCGTGAGCGGCTCGCCCGTCTGGCCGAGCATGAAGAGGGTGAGCGCCTCGATCTCCGCCTCGCTGCGCTTCAACGGCGGCATGCCGGAGCCGGGCACGATTTCCCCTGGCGTCTTGAAATGTTGGGCCAGCCATTCCGGACTGCGTTTGGCGCCGACTTTGTCCAACTCGGGACCGATGTTTCCGCCGAAGCCGCCGAGTTTATGGCAGCCAATGCAACCTTGTTCGTCGAACACGGCGCGGCCCCGGGTCAGGACATTTTCCCGGGGCAGGTCTGCCGCAGAATGACACTTGGCGCATGAGGCCTCGATGTATTTCATGGGCAGCATCGGATGCTCCCAATGCTTGATGTGGCCGTGCGCGGCCTCGCGGTCCGTCGCCCGTCCCTGGCCTTGATGGCAGATGGTGCAACCGAATTTCTCGACCGGATGTTGCGAATGATTGGGGTGATAACCCAGCGGTTGTTGATAGCCGGCATAGCTCGGATCTTCGACGGCCAGATGACAAGTAATGCAACGATCCACGCGTTGCAGTCCCGGCAAGACAACCTGCTTGATTTCGATCGGCAGGGCGCGGGCCAGTTCCTTTTGTTCGGGCGTGGTGGCGCGGTTGAGTTCCTGCGCAATGAATTTCTGCTGCCAGCGTTTCCATTCCCGGTATTCGTCGTTGTAGTAGCCCGCCAACACCAATCCGCCGACGGCGAGTCCGAGTAGCGCAAACCACGGATAAAGTTTTCGCAAAGAGTCCATAGTTCAGTGAGGGGTGAGAGCCGACGCAGCCCACGGCCAAACCCAGCCCCAGTTCGGCCCGCGGAAATAAGTGCCGATGACGGTGAAGACCACTGCGGCCACGACGCAAATCGTGAAGATCGTGACCGCCACGCGTCGCTCGCGCGCAAACCAGACGCCGATCCCCGCTCGTTTGCGGTCGAGATAGGGCAGGGCGACGAGCGCCACGAGCAGCAGCGCCGGCACCGCCACGCCTCCCCAGAACGCCGAGTAAGCCACAAGTTCCTGCAACCCGAGAAAATACCAAGGCGCCTTTGCTGGATTCGGCGGATGCGTCGCATTCGCGAACTCCTCGAGCGGTGCATTCCAGAACACGCTCAGGAACATGACCACGACCATCGTGGCCAGGAACAAGAGAAGTTCGCGAAACACCAGGTGCGGCCAGGCCGGCAATTCCTCCTCGGGCTTGAGACCCACGGCAGGCGATGTGCCGCGCGCGAGTTCCATCAGTCCGTAGGTCTTGCTCGTGGAAAGCTGGCCGGTTTCCGACTGTTGCACGAGCACGTCGGGTTCGCCGGGCCGCGAGAGTCCGCCGTCCTTGCGCACCCGCCAGAGGTGCAGGGCGATCATAAACACCACGACGGCGGGAAGCAGGATGACGTGCAGCACGTAAAAGCGGAGCAGCGCCGATTCGCCGACGATATTTCCGCCCAGCAGAACGAACTGAATCTTCTTCCCGATGATTGGCGCGTAGCCGGCGATGTTCGTTCCGACCGTGATCGCCCAGAAGGCCAGTTGGTCCCACGGCAGCAGATAGCCGGTGAAGGAAAGGCCCAGCGTCATGACGAACAAGCCGACACCAACGGTCCAGTTGAATTCGCGCGGCGGCTTGTAACCCCCGGTATAAAACACGCGGCACATGTGCAGGAACACGCAGAGCACCATCAGGTGCGCGGACCACCGGTGCATGTTGCGCGCGATCATTCCCGCCGACACCACAAATTCCAGGTCCTTCATGTTGTTGTACGCGTGCTCCGGACTCGGGACGTAGAAGAACATCAGCGCCACGCCGGTGATGCACAGAATCAAAAAGAGGTAGAGCGAAATCAGGCCCAAGCCCAGGGTGTAGGAAAACTTGAGCGAGTGCCGGTGCACCTTGGCCGGGTGCAGGTGGAGCAGGAAACTCGAAACCATCGCCTGCATCCGGCCCAGATTGCTCTCCGGCAAACCAACGCGAAAGATGGATTGGCCGACGCGCGTGTTGAGGAATTTTTTCCAGAGTTGTATCTGCATTGGCATTGCCCTTAGGTGTGTTGTTTGAAAGCCCGCATGGTGGCGCACAAGGCCAACTCGTGGCCCGTACGGGCGTTGCGGCCTTTGGCCAGTACCTCGATCCGCTCGAATCCAATTTTCTTCATCGCTGCCACGAAATCGGACTCAGGCAACGCTCCGCCGATGCATCGAAACCAGTCCTTTACGCTCTTACGGACTTCCTCGGGCAGCGCTCTCTTCAACACTATCTCGGCGAAGACAGTGCGCCCGCCAGGCTTGAGCACGCGGAAGACCTCGCGCATCACCGGCTCTTTAAGTGGCGAGAGATTATAGATGCCGTTGCTGGCTACGATTTCCACCGAGGCGTCAGGCAATGGGATGTTGTCCGAGTGGCCCACTAGAATCTCGACGTTGGCTACGCCGAGCGTGCGCAGGTTCTCGCGCGCCTTGGCGGCCATCGCCTCGGCGATGTCCACGCCGTAGCACCGGCCCGTCGGTCCGACTGCGCGCGCGTACAGGTAGAGATCAAGCCCCGCGCCGCAGCCGAGATCGAGCAACGTTTCGCCGGGCTTGGCGTCCACAAATGGCTGCGGGTTGCCCGCGCCCGTGAACGATTCCCATATCGAGGCAGGTAGTTGATCGAGCAACAGTTTCGGGTAGCCGACGCTTTCCGCGAACGTGCGTCCAACGGGAAAGTTGAACTCCGCGTCCGGCGTCGTCGCCACCAACGAGTATTTTTCCCGCACCGCCGCCTTGATCTCGTTGGAGGTCATTTCCGAAAGTGGCTTCTGCTTGGCGGAACTGATCATTTCACCTTTTCTTGGAAAAACTTTGTCACACGGTCAATCTCCGTGTCGGTCGTCCCCTGGCCCAGGCTGAACCGCACCGCGCCTAGGCTGAGGCGCTCGGGCACGCCCATCGCCTTGAGCACGGGCGAGAGTAGGTGCGTGCCGGCGTGGCAGGCCGAACCCGTCGAGGCCGCGACCTGACCCAGCGCGTCCAACACTTCGCTGCCGATGCGGCCCTCGAAACTCACATTGAGTGTGTTCGGCAGCCGCTCGCTGGGATGACCGTTCAGGTGCAGGTGGTCGCTGTACAGCCTCTGCAAGTCGTTGTGAAGATGGTCGCGCAACTCGGTCAGGCGCGCGCGGCGCTCGTCCAGTTCCTTTCCAGCAAGTGCGCACGCTTTGCCGAGCGCGACGATGGACGGCACGTTCTCCGTGCCCGCGCGTCGGCCCGACTCGTGTTCCGCGCCGTGAATCAGCGGCTCGAATTTCACTCCGCGCCGCACGTAAAGCGCACCGACGCCTTTGGGCGCATACAGTTTGTGGCCCGCGACGGTGAGCAAATCCACGTTCAGATCGTCCACGCGCGTCGGGATTTTGCCCACCGATTGCGCCGCGTCGGTGTGAACCAGCACGCCGCGCGCCCGGCCGATTTGCCCGATCGCCGCGATAGGTTCGACCGTGCCGACCTCGTTGTTGGCGTGCATGATGGTGATGAGAATCGTCTGCGGCGTGACCGCGGCTTCCACATCGGGTACGCGGACCATGGCGAAGCGATCAACGGGCAGATACGTCACCCTGAATCCGTTACGCTCCAGAAACCGCAGAGGGTTGAGCACAGCGGGATGTTCGACCTGCGAGGTGATGAGGTGGTTGCCTTTCGCGCGAAGCGAGTACGCCACACCTTTGATGGCCATGTTGTTCGATTCGCTGCCGCCGCTGGTGAACACGACCTCGTCAGGCTGGCAGCCCAGGAGGCCGGCCACTTCGCCGCGCGCTTTCTCCACTGCCGCCTTGGCCGTTTGCCCCAATGCGTGCGCGCTCGACGGATTGCCGAACTGCTCCTCGACGAACGGCCACATCTCCTCCGCCACGCGCGGGTCAACGGGCGTCGTTGCGTTGTAATCAAGATAAATCGGGCGATTCATTCTATTGCTTAAACGACCAGTTATTTATCGGGCCTGACTGGCCGACGCGCGTTCCGGCAAACGTCTGCCAAATCTGCTTGAGTGATTTCATGCTTTGATGACGAGGTTCTTGTCGTGGGTCACGGCCAGGTCCATGTCAATCACCAGACGCCCGTCCTTGCTCATGGTCACCGAAAACCAAGTCAACCCGCGCGGCGAGGGGCCGCTGACCACGGCGCCGTTGTTGTCAAAGTGGCTGCCGTGACACGGACAGAGAAAGGGAAGCTTGCCGGGGACGGCGTTCACCGTGCAACCGAGATGGGGACAAATGCCGCTCATGGCGCGATAGGTGTTTCCTTTGCGCACGACGAACAGACGCACCTCCTCAATGAAGGTGGCGGTGTCATCCGGATAGTCTGTTGGCCGGCCGGCTTTGAAACGGCGGCTCGGCTCATACAAAACATTCGGCACCAGCGAGCGCACCGTGGCAAAGCCGCTCGCGGCCAGCGCAAACAACGAAGCCAGCCAGCCGAAGCTCAACCAGATGAAACTGCGCCGGCTGGAACCGTTGGCGGGTTGCGGTGCGCGGGTCGAGGCGGGCGTGGCGGTGGGAGAATGGCCTTTGTTCATAGCTCAGGCGAGTTGCAGTCGTTCAACGCGTTCCATGGTAATGGCGTGAGTTGGGCAGCGGGCGGCGCAGAGACCGCAGCGGATGCAGGCGGTTTCGTCCTTGATGATCGCCGCGGCCATGCCGCTGGTCGGCGGGCTTCCGTAGCGCGCGGTGATGGCGGCGGTCAGCGTTGCGTCGCCCTTCATGTTGGTCACGTCCACAATCCGCAGGCAGGATTCGGGGCAGACATCCACACAGCCGCCGCACAGCACGCAAAGGTCGCCGTCAAAAACCGGGCCGACGTGGCACTTCAAACAACGATTGGCCTGCGTCCACGCCTCGGGCTGCGGAAAGGCGTTCTCGACTTCGGCGATGCCGACGCGCCGTTCAATCGCGATGGCGGGCGGTTCGCGACGCGGCAGCCGCTCGTAACCGGGAAACATCCGGTGCGCGTTGTAGATGGTCGTGCGGACGGTCGTGGATTCGGTCGGCGGCTTGCCGGTCAAAAACGTGGCGATGGACCGCGCCGCACGGCGGCCTTCGGCCACGGCGGTGATGATGATGCGCGGCCCGAAAGCAAGATCGCCACCGGCGAACACGTCGGGCCGCGAAGTGGCCAAGGTCTGCGGATCGGCTTCAATCGTGCCGCGGCCAGTAGTCTTGAGATTGTCTTCGGGGCGCACCCAGGACAGGTCCGCCGACTGGCCGATGGCGAGAACGACCCCGTCGGCGGGGACCGTTTCCTCCGTGCCTTCCAGGAACGTGGGATTGAAACGCCGGTTCTGATCGAAGACGGAGGCGACTTTGATCAACTCGATTCCAGAAACCTTTCCGTCCTTGCCCAGAATGCGTTTCGGTCCCCAGCGCGTGTGGAGTTTCACGCCTTCCTCGACGGCCTCATCAATCTCGGCTTTCGTCGCGGGCATCTCCTCCAAACTTTCGAGGCAATACATGTGGACTTCGCGCACCCCGGCGCGCAACGCCTGCCGGGCCACGTCGAGCGCCACTTTCAAGTCCTCCGGGCCTTCCTTTTCTCCCCGGGTGAGTTGATCGAGGGTGGTCGTGGCTTCCTTCAGAATCTTGCGCATCGCTTCCGGACTCATGTCGTCAATCTCTCCGGCTTGCCGCACGACCGAACGCGCGACATCGAAGGCCACATTGCCGCCGCCGATCACGACCACCTTGCCGTGTAGATTGATCTGGTAGCCGAGATTGATGTTGAGCAGATAATCAATCGCGCGGAACGTGCCGTCCAGGTCCACGCCTTCGATGTTCAACTCGCGGCTCTTGTGCGCGCCGATGCCGAGGAAGATCGCCTCGAAGCCATCCTGCTTGAGACTGGTCAGCGAGAAGTCGCGGCCCAGCCGGCTGTTCAACTTGATCTCGACTCCGAGATTGACGATCACCTGGATCTCGGCCTGGATGATTTCGCGCGGCAAACGGTATTGCGGAATCCCCAGCGTCAACATCCCGCCCGCCATGTTCTGCGCCTCGAAGACCGTCGCCTTGAATCCCATCAAGGCGAGATCGTGCGCGCAGCCCAAGCCCGCCGGCCCGGCCCCGATCACGGCAACTCTGCGACCGTTGCCCAACTTGGCGCGCTCAGTGCGTTGGGCGGTGGGATAAACCTTGTCGAGATCGAAGTGTCCCGAGTCCACCCCGTGCTGCTCGCACACGAATCGTTTCAGCGCGCGGATGGCGACGGCGGCGTCAATGTCTTTGCGCCGGCATTTCGCCTCGCACGGCGCCGCACACACGCGCCCACAGATGGAGGCGAAGGGATTCGGCCTGCGGGCGATGACGTAGGCGTCTTCGTGCCGGCCCTCGGCGATTGCTTGAACGTAACCGCCGGCATCCGTCTGAACCGGACAACCCGTGCGACAGAGCACCTGTCGCTCAAAATAGCCAACATCCGGAACCGTGACGTTGTAAGACTGTGGCATTTAGAGGAAAGGTACTCCCGATCGAGACCAGCGTGCCAGAATTTTGTTTCAGTCACTGGGCACTACTTCTTAAAGGAGCGGACCAGTTTCACGAGGGCGTTGATCTCATCGTCGGTCACTTTCTCCGCCGGTTTCATTTTGATCTTACCCTCCTGGTCCTTGACGCCTTCCTTGATGGTCTTGAACATCTGCTCATCCGTGAATTTTTCTTGCAGCTTCGGATCGGTGAAGTTGGCCGCACCCATTTTTTTCCCTGCCTTGGTGTCCCCTTTGCCGTCAGGGCCATGGCACGATACGCATTGCTTGGTGAAGATTTCTTTGGCCTCGGCGGCGCGAGCGGCCAATGCGGTTGCCGCCAGGGCGGCGACGATGAGCACGAGTATTTTTTTCATAGCAGTGTTTCTATCAACCAGGGTTGGAGTGGATCTTGGAAACCATCGTCCGCAACGTCGAAGCGCCTGCTTCCCGAATGGGTCGCTGCCGACTCTTTGATCGCTGCGCGATTCATAACTGCGGCAACATTGACTTCCCGTGAGCGCGCCGGCTCACCAAAGATTGGCGAACTGTTGACATTTTTTGGCTTTCATCCGGCATACGAAGAGCCCTACGAACGTGGTTTGTTCGGGACGACTCGACGCCAAGCGGTTCGCAGATTTTCGCCGGATTCCATCAGCGGAAGAGCAAGGTGGAATGCGCGTGGCAGCTACGCGCAGTCGCCATTGCCCAGCGCGTCCGCCATCTCGCAGAGCGCCCGATAGTATTCATCCTTGGAGAGGCCCAGCACCGTGGCCCCGAATGTCTCGGCGTCGTCCGGCGAAGCAAAGTCACCGTAGTTCACCAACACGAGCTGGTAGAGAACCAGGTAAGGCACTTGCGGAAGCTGCGTCATGAAGATGGGGTGAACGAACATCGTAAAGCCGTCTTCCGGACGTTCGCCTTTCGCGATCGGATGCGCCAGTTCACCCTCCTTCAACGGTCCGGCATCGAAGACGATTTCGCACGGGTAACGCACGCACGCGCGGTCTTCCACGATCCGCAGCAACTCTTTCCAGCCGATGTGCGGACCGTATTTCGCACGAATCTCGTCGGCTTTGCTGGCGACGTGCGCGTTCAACGATTGCCGTCCGTCTTCAATCGTAAGCGGTTTCGACATGGGATTTGTGCGAAGACTGCGCTTCAACCAGCGACCGCAACTGAGCATCCGTGTCTTGCAGCCCGGCCCCCGGCTCGTTGGCTTGCGAGATCTCGCCTTGCAAGATCGGCACAGCCACGCGGAGCAACACCGTGTAGCACAGCAGTCCGAACGCCCAGATGCCAAGGCAAATCAGCGTCTCATTCAGCGAGGGCGTGTATTCCACCATTTCGCCGAGGGGCGTGGGAACGAAACCGGGGATGACCAGGCCCATGCCCTTCTCGATCCAGATGCCCACAATGGCCAGCACACAGGCGACATCGAGGAACTTCAGACTGCGGCTGACCGGCAGGAGGAGCAACACCATCGCGGTCAAGTTGCACGCGATCGCCGTCCAGATCCACGGGTTCAACGCGTGATACCCGTGCAGACCGAAGAAGAGGTATTTGGCCGAGGCGCCGTGCAGGCTCTCGGTGTAGAACTCTTTGAAGACCTCGGTGAACAACAGAAAAACGTTGATGACCATGGAAACCTGCACGATGCCGCGCAAGGTGAGGAGCGCGCGGTCCGTGATCACCACCCGCCGGGCCATGCCGGACTTGATCAGCGAGTGCATCTTGTGGTCGCGCATGAGCCGGCGCAGAGACGTTGGCGGCAAGCGCAAGAGTTGGACCGGGCCGTCGGTGATCGCGGTGGCGGCGCGGGGGGCGCCCGTAAGCGCGGCGATTTCACCGAAAAGTCCGCCGGCGTTGAGGATTTTCACAATGCGGTAATTCTCACCCTCCTGCCGGCGCATGAGCACCCGTCCACTCAGGATGAAGAAGCTGTTCGTTTGTGTGTCGCCCTCGTGCGTCACGACGGCGCCGGCTGGCACTTCAAACACGCGCGCTCCGACCAGACATTCGTGGCGGATTTCCTTCGAAACGTTCCGCAGGGCCGGCAGATGCACGGCCAGGGTATCCAGATCCTCAAGGCCGGCGGCCCGGCCGGACCCCAGGTCGGTGGCCATCCGCTCCAAACCCATCGCGCCTGGACTTCGGTAAGAGGTGACCCGACGAATAACTTGCAGCGCCAGGATGATCAGCGCCGGACCGGCGGTGAACGCCGAAGCCAGAAACCGCGGCGCCACGATGGCGGAGTTCCAAAATGGCCGCCCCCCCAAACCGACATAGAGAAAGGCTGTGACCGTGTGAATGGAGACGGCCCAGACAATGCCAATGAAAACAAACGGGATGTAAAACCATTTGCTGGGATGTTTGCCCCGGTAACGACTGTGGAGCATGTAACCGCAGATATACACGTTCAAAACCAGATACCCATTCAGCACGATCACGTCCCAACTGAGCATCGAACCGGGAAAATTGAATTTTCCGATCCCAGGCAGCAAATGCCAGAAACGGTCGGGCCGGCCCAAATCCACCGTCACAAAGGCCAGACACATGAGGATCGCCGCCACCGCCAGGAGTTCGCCAAAGATGACCAGTTCTTCCAGTTCCTCATTCTTGTAGATGTAAACCGGGATCACGAGCATCACGGCCGCGGCGGCGACACCGACCAGGAAGGTGAAGTTGGCGATGTAAACGCCCCAGGATACCTGATCGCTCATGCCGGTGACCACCAGCCCGTGGACGAACTGCTTGGCGTAGGCATTCAGCCCGAGCAGGCACACCACGCCGAGCACGCCCACCCAAAGGTAGTAGCGCCAGTCACCGACGAGCGCGATGCGCGCACAGCGGCTGAGGAAGGTGAGGTAGCTCGTAACAGCTCGCATCAGATCTCGAAGTAGTAGTAGAAGCGCGGCAAGGTGCCGATCTCCTCCTTCAGGACGAAGACGCGCTTGTCTTTCAGGATGTGCGAGACCTCACTGGCCGGGTCGAGGATATTGCCGAACTTGCGCGCGCCCGCGGGACAAACCTCCACACACGCCGGATACCGCCCGGCCCGCGTGCGTTGGATGCAGAAATGGCATTTCTCCATCACGCCCTGTTTGCGCGGCCGATTGCCCAGATACGACATGTCGAGATTGAGTCGCTCCTTCGGGATCGAAGGCTTCGTCCAATTGAACCGGCGCGCCCAGTACGGGCAGGCGGCTTCGCAGTACCGACAGCCGATGCACCAATTGTAATCAATCACCGTGATGCCGTCGCCGTCCTGCCAAGTGGCCTTGACCGGGCAGACTTTGACGCACGGCGGATTCTTGCACTGGTGGCATTGCACCGGCATGTAATAAAAACCTGGTTCCGGTACGGATTCCGGCGCGTAATTGTGTTCGGCCCTTTCCGTGTCGAAGGTGCCGTTGGGCATCTTGAGGACGCGGATGTACTGAATCTCTGGGGTGCGCGACTGGTTGTTTTCCGCCACGCAGGCATGGACGCATTTGCGGCAACCGATGCAGCGTGTCAGGTTGAGGCAATAGACGAACTCGACGCCGTTCATCGGCTTGTAATCTTTAACGTGGGGGCGCAGACCGTATTGCTTCTCGACTTCGTTCTCGATGCGCTTGAGGACCTTCGCCATTTCCTCCGGAGTCAGTTCCGTATAGTGTTTTTGCAGGAACTCATCCACGGACGTAAAGTTATTCAACTCCCGCAGCGGCGCCAAAGCGGCCACGGCCGCCAGTCCCGAAGCCGCCGCGACGGTGGCGCGAAGAAAACTGCGCCGATTCATACCATTCCCCTTCGAGGGGTCTGACCACGCCCACGCCGGGCCTTGTTTGGAAGCAGGATCGTTCATATCAGTGACTCTCGCCCTGTGGGATACGCGCCGCCGGTACTGAGACGGATGCTGGAGGCTTTATCCCACGGGGCGAGTGTTGCGGGTTGGGCGGAACCGCCGCCGGACGGAGCGGATGCGGGCCGGGGGCCGGTGGGCGCGACGCAAAAATGGGCGCGTGTGGATGGTGACACGAAACGCAGTCCAACCGGGTGAACGGCCCCAGTGCGCGATCCCAATAACCGCTCATCCGGCCATGCACGCCTAATTCCCAATCGCGGTAGGTCGGCCCGTGACAACTGGCACAGAGCCGCGTGCTCTCCTCGATTTTCAATTTGTGCCCGTCCTTGGTCATCAATTCCTCGCGATTTAGCGGGTTGTGGCAGTTGAAGCAATTGTTGTTGCGGTCGTTTCGCCCGTGATGCATCACGAGATCGTCGTGTTCCTTGGGCAGGATGACTTGACCCTTGGCGTCGAACTTCAAGGTGACCGGCTTGTTCAACTCGTGGCACGTGTTGCATTCCAGACCCGAAGTGTCGCCCCCGGTCTGTTTCAGCTCCGCCGCCGAAACCCGCGTGGGCGCCGGATTGGTGAACGCGGGGTCCACCAACGGGATAGCCGGCAGCGCAGCCGGCCGCCCCCACAAATCCCGTTGGAACGCAGCGGCCAGCGCGAGGAACAGAACGGCCGAGGCGATCAGCACAGCGGCGGTTTTGGTGTCGGCATTCATACTCTGCTGCCCTCAACATGACCGGACGCCGAGCCTTCCGCTAAACAAGGGTTGTCCAGAGCTTCGCATTTTTTGCTCACTTCTTCACAAAATCGGGCTTGCCCATTCGTGATCCTTCTCGTCCGCATCCTCGTCCCTGGTCATCGAAAAAGCCCCGACCATCAAGCACGAGGACGAGGACGAAGGCGATTCGTCTTGGATAACGAGGATGATGGCTATGCTCAGGGTATTGCAAGCAGCTTACGACTTCTTCAGAAACGGCGAGAACAGATCAATGGGTATCGGCAAGAACGTCGTCGTGTTATGCTCGCTGGAAATCTCCCGCATGGTTTGCAGAAAGCGCAATTGCAGCGCAATCGGCTGCTGGCTCATCATCGCGGCGGCCTGGACCATCTTCTCAGCGGCCTGAAATTCGCCTTCCGCATTGACGATCTTGGCGCGCCGTTCCCGTTCCGCTTCGGCCTGCGTGGCCATCGCGCGCTTCATGCTTTCTGGCAGTGCGACATCCCGAACTTCGACCGCCGTGACTTTCACGCCCCACGGGTCGGTCTGCCGGTCAATGATTTCCTGCAACGTGTGGTTGATCTTGTCCCGGTGGGATAACAGCTCGTCCAGATCGGCCCCGCCCAGCACGCTCCGCAGCGTCGTCTGCGCAATCAGCGAGGTCGCCTTCAGATAGTTCTCCACCTTGATGACCGCCGCCACCGGGTCCACGACGCGAAAGTAAACCACTGCGTCCACCGTGGCCGGCACATTGTCGCGCGTCATGATTTCTTGTTTATCGACATCAATCGTGACGACGCGCAGGTCCATGCGCACCATCCGGTCAACGAAGGGATACAGGAAGATCAGCCCGGGGCCTTTTGCGCGCAGCAACTTGCCGAGTCGAAAAATGACGCCGCGCTGGTATTCGCGCAAAACGCGGAAGGTTTGGGGGAGGATTACCACGGCCACGATCACGACCGCCACCAGCCAGGTGGCGACGCTGAGGAGTTTGGATAACGAGTCCATATAGTTTGCTCTGCTGGTTGATTGTTATTTGGTTTAGTTCGATTCTGGATTTGAGATCGCCATCAGTTGCATCGGTGACGTTTGGTCCATTCAAGCCCTCGGCGCTTCGGCGCTTGCCGGTGGCAGAGTTTCGCCGGACCCAACGGCGACCTTGTTCGGATTCACGCGTTCATTTCAGGCACAATTTGTTGTCCGCCGCAAAAATCGGCTATCCATAGATTGGCAAACTCTTCGCATCTTTTGCTCCAAGTGATTCAACAGATGATGAGTGTCGAAGGTGCGTCATCTGGTGTGCACCGCTCCGGGCTGTCCGTAATCTTCACCTTGTGCCCGTCGCGAGTCTGCAACAACGCGAGGTTCGTTTCGTCATGGCAATTGAAACAGTTGCTGTTCCGTTGGTGCCGGCCGTGGCCCATAACGAGATCTTCGTGTTCCTTTGGCAGCACGATGTTGTTCTCGGCATCGAAGGTGAGTTTGGGCGGCTTGCTTTTTTTCGTGGCAGGCGTGGCAATCGAGGCCCGAAGTATCGCCACCAGTGGAATGAGTGGCGATGGGGCGGAGTGACCCAGAGGTTCAAGAGAAAAGCTGTTGTCAGCGCAAGAAACGCCCCCGTCACTCCGCCCAGCACCCATGATTGTTTCAAGTCGCGCTTCATCAAGTCGCGCTTCATCTTCTGGCAGGATGCCAACCGGACCGGGCAGGGTGGGCTAAACCTCGGTTGTCAAATACCTGGCATATCTTCCTGTGGGTCTGACAGCACAAGGCCGTCCTCCTTGTAGCCGCGTTGACAGGCCAGAGGAAGATCGCAAAGTAATTCGGGGTTGTCGTATTTGAACGATTAATTCCGCCGGACCCGTCCCGGTTTCCGACTGCGATTATTTCTTGAACGACCTGACATGAGTCACCAGCGCCTTGATCTCCTCGTCAGTGAGCTTGCCGGCAAAGGCCTTCATTTTCTCCTTACCGCTTTGGTCCTTCATTCCCTCTTTGATCTGCTTGAACATTTGCTCATCGGTAAAGGACGCTTGATAGGTCGCATCAGTCAGGTCCTTGACTTCAGCTTTTTTGCCGGCTTTTGTTTCGCCTTTACCGTCCTTGCCGTGACAGGCAGCGCAGTTTTTGGTCCAGTTCTCCTGGACGTCGGCGGCACAGGCGAGGCCCGCGATAAGACTAATCAAGGAAACCAAGGGTGATGCTTTCATTTTCATTTTCATAATTTCGGTGGAGTTATACTTTCATTACTGGAATTTAGACATCGATGACCGTCCCGGAATTCATTCATTCGTGGCATTCTTGAGATTGGCTTCAAGTTCAAGTGGCTTTGTTCCGGCCTATTGCTCGGTTTCACAACGTAAACTGCATTCTCGGAAGGGAATGACAGAATTTCTGGATTCCCTCGAACTTGGTCTCAAAGAACTGCCATCGGCGACAGGTCCGGCTAGGCTGAATCAGAAGTAAAGAACACGCCAAAAAACCGTCAAGCTCTGAATCTTTTTAAGACGGAGGTGTGGAACTCTTTCGTGTTTATCATCCCAAGTCGCGCTTCGCTCTTGCGGTGGACGGTGATTCCTAATCGTTGATGCCGCCATGCGGAATGGCCATCGGGTGAGCCAGGATTTCGGCCAGCACTGGCGTGACCGACTGCGCGCGACTGGCAATGTCCTCCAGAGAGCCGTTCGACATCCGGGACGGAAAGGCCGACCAATGCAACAAGTACTCCATCCCCGCTTCTTGCGCCGCTGTCTGCAAATATCGATCGACCGGCGATTCTCCACGATCCAGTGTGGTCGTCGCACCGAGCAGACCAATCAAGAGGCGATCCGGCTTTGCGGATTGACCCAGCGTCATGTGCATCCAGGCCTTGACCACGTCGGGCAAGGCATCGTCGGCATGCGCCGCTACCATCACGATGTCAGCTTCCGCCGCAGCGTGACTGGCAGCTTCGGACCACTCCGGTCGCTGAAGTCGGTCAAACTGCCACCATGACGCGTTGAAGACGCAATCCGGCGCGAACTGATCGATAAGGTCGTTGTAAATGCGCAATGACCGCCTGGCCATGACAACGTCGGCAAAAAGCACCACGATATTGAGGGGAGGGGCAGATTCCGGGAAGACCTCTTCTTCCGTCGGGGGCGGTGGCAATAGCAGCAAACGACTCATTAATCCTCCAATTTGTTTGGGGAAATATGTCGCATAAGTAAGTTCAAAATAGCGGCGCGGGAAATTGCCGCTCCACGATTCTTGGCAAAGATTGGGCGTTTCTTGTTGGGGTTGGGAATGCTCTCCTGAGCAGCAACAGCCTCGGGATTCTGCCAGCGGTCGCTGTGTCAAGGAGACGGGCTGACCTTGGCTACCACAACGGTCAGATCGTCCAATTGTGGCCGGCCTTGCGAAAAATTGCGCACGGCCCCAAACAGAGCTTCTAAAATCTCGCGGGCGGATTCTTTCGCGTGGTCGCGGGCCACCTCAAAAATCCTTTGCCGGCCAAAGAAGTCATTTTCAGGCGAGAGCGACTCCTCAATTCCGTCGGTCACGAGCACCACAATGTCTCCCGCCAACAATCGAATCGGCGGCGCCGCGATGTAAGGTCCGCCGGGCTGGAGTCCCAAGGGGACGCCGGTGCGCTGGAGCAAGGCTTTTGGTTTTCCCGAGGCATCGAGCACGTAGCCGTTGGGATGACCGGCGCTGGCGTAAACCAAGGATTGCGAGAGGGGATCCAGCTTGGCCAGGATCAATGTGACATAGTGCTCGCAATCCACGTCGTCGGCCAGAAGTCGATTTGCCCGCGTCAGGATTTCACCCACGTCTGTGTCGTTCATTGTCAGCGTGCGCAAATAAGCGCGGGTTTCCGCCATCAGGAGCGCGGGACCAACGCCATGTCCGGTCACGTCGGCAACGACCACTCCAAGCCCGCCATCGGCCAGGGGCAGATAATCAAAATAATCGCCCCCCGTGGCTTCCGCCGGGTACGACCCTCCCGCAAGGTCGAAGGGGCCGAATTGCGGCGCTGCTTTGGGGAAAAGCCGTTGCTGGATTTCGCGCGCCACGCGGAATTGTTCCTTGTTCTCGCGTAACTCAGCTTCAGCGCGCGTCCGTTTACGCCGGGCCACCGCCTCCCGCAGCTCCCGCTCGACCGCCGGAACGAGGCGATTCAAGTTATTTTTCATGATGTAATCCTGCGCGCCGTTTTTCATGGCAGCGACCGCGACTTCCTCACCGATGGTGCCGGATACGATGATGAAGGGCACATCGAGTCCCTTTTTCTTTAGCAACTCCAGCGCGGCCAGCGCGTTAAACTGCGGCATGGAAAAATCGGCGACCACGATGTCCCAAGTTTGCTGGTCGAGGGCGGCGCTCATGGTGGCGGGCGTATCGACTCTTTGAAACATTGGATCAAACGCGCCGCGCCGAAGCTCATACACCAGTAACAAGGTGTCATATTCGGAGTCTTCGACGACCAGGACGCGAATAGGTTTGTTCATGCGGAGTTCAGTATTTGACGCGTTGCCGGATTCAGCACCAGGCAACAGAGCCTCGATACTTGGATTGTGCCAGTGTGAATTTCCCGATGTCCATCAATTTATTAATGTAGCCCTTGATGCCGGACTTGTGACTGGCACGTAGCGCATCCTCCTTTCGAGGCAAGGCGTGAATAAAGCTGCAACCGCTCATCGGCCAAACGACCGATCGATAGGAAAGCGACTCGAAATTGGATTGGTTGCTCACGTTCATCTAACAGCCCTTCAACAACGTCGAAGCACGACGGCAACCGCCAGCGGCAAAAGGTGGATTTTGGAAATCGGAAACTCCTGCCCGACTGTCATTCTCCCGGCTACGCTTACAACGGGCGGCTTAACTTCGTTCAACAATCGGAGGAGATGGAGCGCAAACAAACTTGCCTTGCGAAGCCTTCTGCCTAAGATGCGGGACAACTTGGCGCGGCGGGAAGTCCGGTCGCAGACAATTTTGCGCATGATCCGGTCATTTGCTTTTACAACTCAGGGCCGTCTCCACAGCGAAAACATCGAAAGGTTTCTGATGCCGACACTGTTGGCGGACACGAACCTTTTTCTTTGGGTGGATTTGGAGGATCCCAAGGCCGAAGAAACCAAATTTGTCCTCGAAGACGTGTTTCACTTTCATCCGCTGTCGATTGAGGACTGTGTGACGGCCAGTCCCTCGCCCAAGGTGGAGGAATATACGCCGAAGGAGGAGGACAAGTTCTCGCCCTATCTATTCATGGTGATTCACGCGGTCGATTACAGTCGCAAGGACGGCGTGTTTGCGACGAGTGAGTTGAACTTTTTTCTCGGTAAGAATTTTCTCGTGACTTATCACGACGTGCCGCTGCGCAGCATTCAGTCCGCCGAGGAACGCTGCATGAAAGGCACGATACACATCGCGCGCGCGCCGGACCGCGTGGCCCACACGTTGCTGGACGGTCTCGTGGACAACTACAAGCCGGCGCTGGAGGAACTCTCTTTGGAGATCGCCGAACTGGAACAGCAAGCCCTGCAATACCCAACCAAGGAGACGCTCAACAAAATCTTGCAGGTGAAAAAAGAGGTCTTGCACCTGCGCCAGATCATCGGGCCGCAGCGGGAAGTGCTGGCGCGCTTCGCCAAAGGCGAGTTCAAGCTGATCCGCGCGCATCTGGTCCCGTATTACCGCAATGTATATGATGCCCTCTTCCACATTTCCGAGCTGGCGCAGAATTAAACCGACTCGCTCACCGGTATCCTTCAGGTTTATCTGAACATGTCGTCGAATCAAACCGGCGAGGTTGTAAAGTTGCTGACCATGATCACGGTGATTACCACGCCATTGATGATGGTGGGTACGTGGTACGGGATGAATTTCAAGAACATGCCGGAGTTGGACCAGCCTCTCGGTTACACGGTGGCCGTCGTGGTCACGATTGTCTCCACGCTGGTGACCTACTGGTATTTCAAAAAGAAAGAATGGTTTTGATGCCGATTTCAAATGAAGATTTCGAAACTCAAGATGTGGCCGCCGACGCATCACCATGGTTCATCGTGTTTCAATTCTGCAGTTCTAATCTATAATTTTTAATTCCCGTGGCTTCGACGAAATCCAGTTTTCTCGACAAGGTGCTGGGCCGGATCGGTCAGCTTGACGCCGAAGGGTTGCAAACCGTGGTGCAACGGCTGGCACGCGAACGCGGTTTCCTCGAGACGCTCTTCAACACCATTGAAGACGGAGTGCTGGTCGTGGATGAAATGGGTCGCGTCATTTATTTCAATCAAGCTGTGACTCGTCTGCTTGGTCTGCAGGCCAATGCCGCTGAGGGCAAATTGATTGCTCATCTTCTTCCAGAGTTGGACTGGCAGAAACTTTCCGAGCTGGACAAAGCAGGCGGGCAGCGGGTCGTCCGCCACGAATTCGAAGTGAGTTACCCGCGTCCCCGCTTCCTGCGTCTTTACGCCGCGCCGCTTGATGGCGACGCCAGCGGCAGTTCCGGCCTGGCGCTGATTTTGCACGACGCCACCGAAGCGCGCCAAAAAACTTTTGAGGCCATCGAGAGTGAACGCGTCCAAGCGTTGACCCTGCTGGCGGCCAGCGTGGCGCATGAAATCGGAAATCCCTTGAACGCCCTCCACATTCATCTGCAACTCATGGAGCGACAGCTCAAGAAACTCAAATCCGTGTCGGCCTCGCCCCGTGGAGTACCGCCCCAAACTCCGCGGGGCGAGCGCGAACCCGCAACGGAAAATGAAGCGGGAGAGATTGCCGGCAAACTGGAACAATATCTCACCGTAGCGAAGGGCGAAATTGCCCGGCTGGATTACATTGTTACACAATTTTTGCAGGCGATCCGGCCCACGCCGCCACAATTAAAATTGACTTCGTTGAATGACGTGACCCGGGAAACGCTCAAACTGCTGCAACCGGAATTGAACAACCGCGCGCTGACGGTGAAAGAAAAACTGGCGGGTCGGTTGCCGGCCACCTTGATTGATCCCGGACAGATCAAACAGGTGCTCGTCAACCTGATCAAGAACGCCATGCAGGCCATGACCAAGGGCGGTACGCTCACCGTGCAGACTGGCGAAGGCGGCGACGGCGTCTGGATCAGCGTGGCCGATACCGGCGGCGGCATTCCGCAGGAGCAACTCAACCGCATCTTTGAACCCTTTTATACCACCAAGAAAAAAGGCTCCGGTCTGGGATTGATGATTGTTCAGCGGATTGTGCGCGCGCATGGGGGCAAGATCGACCTCGAAAGCCACGTGGGCAAGGGCACTATCTTCCGCATCTGGCTGCCGTTGCACGAGCGACCACCGCGTTTGCTGGAGGCGCGATTGCATGATTAAGGCGAGATCAATTTTCCCTCGACTTTCTGCGACATGAGAAAGGGACTGCTACTTTCTGCGGCCTGGACGCTGTTTGGGATTGCTGCTTTGTCACTCTTCTTGGGGTATTGGCCGATCTTGTCCAGCGACCTTGATGTACCTAGAGGCGACGGCTTGGAAGCCCGTTCAGAACTTGGAGATAAACTATTATTAACCGTGTTCTATACCGTCGTGGCAGCAATGGTTACTACTATCGGAACACTTTTAAGGAAATCCGCGCGTAAGAATCTGACATGATTCGAGGCATCAAATTTCAAAACAAAGCGTGATTAAACCAACTTTACTCATTGTCGATGACGAGAAGCCGACGCGCGATGGACTGCGGACCGCGTTGGAAGATCGTTTTGATGTGTATGTGGCCGAAGACGCCAGCGCCGCCATGAATCTGCTGGAGCAGGAAAACTTTGACGTGCTCTTGACGGATTTCCGATTGCCCACGGAAGACGGGATGAAATTGATTGCGCGGGCCAAGTCCCTCAGCAAACCGCCCGTTTGCATCCTGATGACGGCTTATGGTTCGGAGGAACTGGCGGTGGACGCCATGAAACACGGCGCCGACGATTACATCGCCAAGGGCCGGATGCAAATTGATGAACTGGAGATGCGGATTGCCCGCGCCTTGCGCCAGCAAAATCTGGAAGTCGAAAACGTCAGTCTGCGGCAACAGCTCGACACCAAGTTCGGCCTCGAAAGCATCATCGGCGAATCGCCGGCAATGAAGGAAGTTTTCGACATGGTTCAGCAAGTGGCCCCGACGCGGGCCACGGTGTTGCTCCAGGGCGAAAGCGGCACGGGAAAGGAATTGATCGCCAAGGCGATACACCAACTCAGTCCGCGCGCCCGTCAACCGATGGTGTCCGTCCATTGCGCGGCGCTTTCACCGACGCTGCTGGAGAGCGAGTTGTTCGGGCACGAAAAGGGCGCCTTCACGGGCGCGCATGAGCGGCGAATGGGCCGGTTCGAACAGGCGCAGGGCGGCACGCTATTTCTCGACGAGATCGGAGAGATCGACGCCACGATTCAAATCAAGCTACTCCGCTTTCTGGGCGAGCGAACCTTCGAGCGCGTCGGCTCCAACAAGACCCTGACGGCAGACGTGCGCTTGATCACTGCCACGAACAAGAATCTGGAGGAACTGGTGAAGGCGGGAACTTTCCGCGAGGACTTGTTCTTCCGGTTGCGCGTGGTGGAAGTCTGGCTGCCGCCCTTGCGCGAACGCACCGGCGACATCCCGCTGCTGGCGCAAAGTTTCCTGCGCGAGTTCGCAAAGGAAAATGGCAAAACGGTGAACGATTTCACGTTGGAGGCGCTCGAAGCCATCATGCATTATCAATGGCCGGGCAATGTGCGCGAGCTCCGCACGGCCATCGAGCATGCGGTTGTGCTGAGTCGCGGCGAACGCATCGCCGCGCGTGATCTGCCGCCTTCGGTGCGCCATCAAGGCAGCGCACCGGTGGACTCCGACGCGCAACGTTTGTTCACGCAACGGGACTTGACGGTCAAGGAGGCGGAAAAGCAGTTGATCATCCGCGCGTTGAAAGAAGCGAACGGAAACCGCACGGCGGCGGCGGCCAAGATCGGCATGAGCCGGCGCACGTTGCATCGCAAGTTACACGCCTATCATCTGGAAGGATTCTAAACATGGCGGATGTACAGGAATGGATTCATAAACTGGAGCAGGGCACCGGCACCCGCTACCTGAAACACCTTGCGCTCTTCCTCACGCTGTTGACGCTGACCGCGAGTTACAATTGGCGGGCGTACAGAAACATGGCCACCGAAGAGGCGATGGATTCAGCGCAACTGGCGCGCAACCTGGCGGAGGGCAAAGGCTACACCACGCTGTTCATCCGCCCGTTAAGCATCTACCTGTTGCAAAAAGCGAGCGCCAAACCGGCAGCGGCCTTGACGCCGGGCACCGCGCAGCTCGACGGCCTGCACCCGGATCTCGCCAATCCGCCCGCCTATCCGCTCGTGCTGGCCGGTTTGATGAAAATTCTCCCGTTTCATTTTGAGATCAGCATGGGGAAATCTTTTTGGAACGAGAACCAAAAGTTCTGGTGGTATCAACCGGATTTCTTCATCAGCCTCTTCAATCAAGCTCTGTTCTTTCTCTGCATCCTGCTGGTTTTTTTTCTGGCCCGCCGGCTGTTCGACGCGACGGTGGCCTGGCTCTCGGCCACCGTGTTCCTGCTCACGGAAACTTTCTGGCGGTTCAGCGCATCCGGGCTTTCCACAATGTTGCTGTTGCTGATTTTTTTGGGTTTGGTTTGGTGTCTGGCGCTGCTGGAGCAGGGAGCGCGGGAGGGGACACGCAGCGAACGGGCTTTGGTGACGCTGGCCGCGCTGGCGGGTGCTTTGGTGGGTGTTGGCGCATTGACCCGTTACTCGTTCGGCTGGCTTATGATCCCGGTTTTTGTGTTTCTGTTGTCGTTCTTTGGCCAGCGCCGGGTGGTGCTGTGTCTAGCCGCCACGGGTGCCTTCCTGGTTTTCATGGCGCCGTGGGTGGTTCGTAATTACCAGGTCAGCGGCACATCCTTCGGCACCGCCGGTTATGCGGCGGTTGAAGCCACGTCAGCTTTTCCGGGAAATCGTCTGGAGCGCGCATTGAATCCGGATTTCAGACAGGTTGGCTTTTACGACTTCTGGTACAAGTTCCTGTCGAACACCCGGCAGATCATCCAGAGCGACATTCCGAAAATCGGGGGCAGTTGGGTGACGGCTTTCTTCCTGGTCGGTTTGCTGGTGGGATTCCTGAGCCCAACCATCAGCCGGTTGCGATACTTCTTGATGTTCTCCCTGGCTGTCCTCGTGGTGGTGCAGGCGTTAGGGCGGACGCATTTATCGGACGACTCACCGGAGATCAATTCCGAAAACCTGCTGGTCCTGCTGGCGCCGCTGGTGTTCATGTACGCGGTGAGCATGTTCTTGTTGTTGCTGGGGCGGATCAATTTTCCCGTGCCGCAGGCGCGTTATCTCGTGATCGGTCTGTTCCTGGCGGTGGCCGGAATGCCGCTGATCTTTGCCCTCTTGCCGCCCCGCGCGCATCCCATGGCTTATCCGCCGTATTTCCCTCCGGTGATTCAGAACTCCGCGCGCTGGATGAAGGAATCCGAATTGATGATGAGCGACATTCCGTGGGCGGTGGCGTGGTACGGCAAACGTCAGTGCATCTGGGTCACGTTGAATGCGCAGGAAGAATTCTTCGCCATCAACGACTATCAGAAACCCATCAAGGCGCTCTACCTCACACCCAAGTCGCTGGATGCCCGTTTTCTGACGGATTGGATGCGGGCCGATGAGCATAGCTGGGGACGTTTCATCATGGAATGCCTGTCGCCGCGCCATGAAGTGCCGCCCTCGTTCCCGCTGCGAAAAGCGCCCTTGGGTTTCCTGCCCGAACAAATGTTCCTGACCGATTCAGAGCGTTGGGTGGCGACACCACGCCAGGGGTCAGTCCCGCATATTCAACAGTAGGGGGGATTGACAAAGAGCGGCGCCGAGGCAAGCTCCACTTCATGGCTCGCAAACTTCGGGTGGAATATCCCGGCGCCATTTATCATGTCCTCAATCGTGGCGACCGCCGGGAACCCATCTTCCGGGACGACACCGACCGCCGGCTGTTTCTGGAGACCCTCGGCCAAACCTGCGCCAGGACCGGATGGCAAATCCACGCCTGGTGTCTGATGGGACATCATTTTCATTTGGTGCTGGAAACCCCGCAGGGCAACCTCGTGGCGGGCATGAAATGGTTTCTGGGCACATACACTTCGCGGTTCAATCGCCGCCACAAGCTTTTCGGCCATCTGTTTAGTGGACGTTACAAAGCGCTGATCGTGGACGGCAGCGGCAACGGCTATCTGCGCACAGTTTGCGATTACGTGCATCTGAACCCCGTGCGGGCGAAACTCATCAAGCCGGAGCAATCCCTGCGCGCGTATCCCTGGAGCAGTTATGCGGAATACCTCAAACCGCCGCCGCAACGTCCCGCCTGGCTGCGCGTGGAGCGCTTGCTGGGCGAGCTGCGCATCCCCAAAGACAACCCTGCCGGGCGCAAGCAATTCCAGCGGCTGATGGAAGAGCGCCGGCAAGGCGACGAGCCGGAGGATTGGAAGGCGTTGCGACGAGGCTGGTGTTTGGGCGAGGAACGATTTCGCAAGGAACTCCTCGAACAGATGGGTGAAAGAATGGGCGCGCATCACGGCGGGGCCGAGCGGAACGAAACAGCCAGGGCCAAAGCCGAACGCATCGTGGTGGAGGAAATGGCTCGCCGCAAATGGAACAGAGCCGAATTGGAGGCACGCCGCAAAGCCGACGCGGAGAAGATCATGATTGCGCGGCGACTGCGCACTGAGACGACGATGACGTGGGCCTGGATAGGCGAGCGCCTGGCGATGGGCACAGCGGGCTACACCGCAGCGTGTCTGTGCGAGACTTAATGGTTGAATAAATATGCGGATCTGCGGGACTGACCCGTTTACCGTGACCAACACGTATTACAATCGGATGCGGACGAACCTGAGTCTGGCCCAGCCGACCGGCAGTTGGACCAATCAGTTTGGCTACGATGCCGCGAAACGACTGACGAATGTCACGTCGCCCGCCGGCACATTTTCCTATTCTTTCTCTCAACCCTCAACTCTCATCCAAAAACTGCTCCTGCCCAACACGAGTTACATCACCAACACCTACGACAGCATGGCGCGACTGACGGGCACGTATTTGAAAACGAGCGGCAACGTGCTGACGAACAAGCACGAATACACTTACAACGTCGGCAACCAGCGCACGCAGCAGACCTTCATGGACGCCGCCACGTATGGTTACACCTACGACAAGATCGGCCAGTTGACGAATGCGGACAGCTCGTTGGCGGCGCAGGATCGCAAGTATGTTTATGATGAGGCGTGGAACTTGAATTATCGGACGAACAACACGACGCTGAACACGTTCCTGGTGGATGTTAAGAACCAGTTGACCAACGCGACGCCGATGGGCGGACAAACGTACGATGACAACGGCAACTTGACTTACGCCGACGGCTCTTTCCAAGGCTACGCGTACGACGACGAGAATCAATTGCAGAATTGGTATCATTATGACGGCGGCTACAACGGCAACGGGGAGCCGACAGACTCCAAGGACAAGCGGACGGAGTTCGTTTACGATGGCAAAGGCCGCTTGCGCAAGCGGGTGGAGTACAATGTCACTGGTTCGGCTTGGGCAGTTTCAACTGAGACGCGCTACATTTATGACGGGATGCGGGTGATTCAGGAGCGCAACAGCGGCAACACGCCGACGGTAGCTTACACGCGGGGTACTGATTTGAGCGGGAGCTTGGAAGGCGCGGGCGGGATTGGCGGATTGCTGGGCCGTGCGAACGGTAGTTCCGGAAATTTGACAAATCACAATGTTTACTTTGCGGACGGAAACGGGAACGTGACGTACATGCTGAACAGTTCGCAGAGCAAAGTGGCGGAGTATCGTTTCGATCCATTTGGGAATTTGATTTCGTCCGGCGGCACGCTCGCCGCAGCGAACGTGTATCGTTTTTCGAGCAAGGAAATCCACGTCAACAGCGGGTTGTATTACTACGGCGAACGGTTCTATCCTCCGAATTTGCAAAGGTGGTTGAATAGAGATCCGTTGTCAGAATTGGGCCATGAGGCGCTGAGACAGAGAAGTTCGGGTGAGATTGGGACTTCTGCGAATGAGTACGCCTTTCTTCATAACTCACCCAGTTCCCGTATTGACGCCTTTGGCCTTTCCGACGATAACGATGCTAAACCTTTCATAGATTTGCTCAAATTCCTGAAGAAGGTCTATGATAACATGCCAAACAACCCGAAGAAATGCCTGAGTCCCTGCTCGTCAGTCATCAGCGGACGGGCAATTTGCGATTGCATCTGGGGCCATCTGCAAACAATGAAACAGTCCCCTGCGCAAGCCGACAACGAGATGGATGCAATAGCAAAGTGTATTTGTCTTGCCGGGGATGCTGAATGTTGGAAGAATTGGAAAAAGACGGTCAAAGACATATTTTACCCAGTTCCAAAGGAGAAAAAATGAACCCTACGTCGCGCTTGGTTAGGACGTTCGCATGGACCATGGTCCTATGTGCGGCAGGATGCACAGGGGATCGAAACTTCACTGGTTTTTTGGCCAATGAAATTGGTTGCCTCCACGGAACGACGAATGATGTGGCATGGACTAGCGAATTGCGTGGGGATTGGAACGTGAAGCGAGACAATCTTGGTTCTGCGATTGACACAAAGGGAATTGGATTTGAAGCCTTGACGAACCTTCTAACGTCCGCGTATGGCGAGCCCCAATTTTATTGCCCAGCCAATGACCGGCATGGCCCGACCTTCGTTTACCCACCAAGCAAGGTTGGCCTTTGTATCTTCGTCAGCGCAACAGCTAGAGGCGCTGAAGTCACTCTGACCAAGACACCTCCAACGTCCTCGGAAAATAAATGAGCGGTACCTGACTCGCCTTGCCCTCGAACTTGAACTGTACGCGCCAACCATCGCATCGGTGGTGCCGAAGAATTTGGACGCTGGGGCAGCTTCTCGATTATGAACGCTTCTGAAAATGAAGCAAAGCTCAATCGAGTGGGGGCAGGCCGTTGCCAGCCCGCCCCCCTCTAAGAACCGTACGTGAAAGTTTCCCTTCATACGGCTCAAGCCTCTCTAACCGGTGCGCCTTGATGCGGGCACGCGGCGGCAAACTGCAACCAATGTGATACGATTCGAGTTTGCGGTGGGCTTTGGGGCGTCAGTGCGTTTCCCTCCCCGTGACGCAGTCGCCATCCGAATCGGCGGCGGAGAAATTTCCAAAAGTTGTGGATGGCGGGGGGTGGAGGGCATCCCAAGGGTAAATGTGTTTACGCTGCTATTGCCTTGGGGTTGAGTTCGACACCATCGACGAACTTCACTCCCGCGATCACGCGATCCAGTAACTC